>JBDSOV010000258.1:0-3852 GCA_039914575.1 Sphingomicrobium sp. | reverse complement strand
TGGCCGCGCATATGGTCCATGACCGCGGCACCATCGTGGGCCACTTCGACGCCGCCCTCGGAGACCGTGATGCCGTGGTAGGCGACCAATGACTGCTCCGGATCGAAGGCCACGCCGCAGCTCCCGACCGCCGCCAGCAATCGACCCCAATAGGCATCAGCGCCATACCAGCTGCATTTGATCAACTGGTTGTTACCGATCGATCGCGCGGCATGGCGCGCTTCCGCCTCGCTCGCCGCGCCGGTGACGTGGATGGTGACCAATTTGGTCATCCCCTCGGCATCGCGCGCCATTTGCAGCATAAGTTCTTCGCACACTTGCCGGACATCGTCGGCGAAGCGCGCCATGTCCGCCGGGCGACCCTTGCGGCCCGACGCGAACAGCATGACCGTGTCGTTGGTCGAGGTCGCGCCGTCGGTGGTCAGGCAGTTGAACGTGGCGTCGGCGGCATCGCGCAGGATCGCCTGCAGCTCTTGCCGATCGACCGCCGCGTCGGTGGTCAGGAAGGCGAGCATCGTCGCCATGTTGGGCTGCAGCATGCCGCACCCCTTGGCCATCCCGCCAATGGCATAGTCCGCGCGTTCGATCGCTGCCTCCTTGGGCCGCGTGTCGGTGGTGAGGATGCCCTTGGCGGCATTGCGATGCCCGTCGCGGCTGAGCGTTTCGCCAAGGACGGGGATGGCACTCAATATTTTGCGCATCGGCAGTCGGAAGCCGATCAGCCCAGTCGAGCAGACCAGCATGTCGCCGCTAGCGCATCCGACGGCGTCGGCCGAGGCCGCGCACATTGCTTCGCTGTCGGCGCGGCCTTTGGCGCCGGTTCCGGCATTGGCATTGCCCGAATTGACGATCACGCCAGCGGCATGGCCGGCATTTGCCTCGAGCCGCTCTAGGCTTGCCTCTACCGGCGGCGCGCGGAATTTGTTCTGCGTGAAAACGGCAGCGCAGGGCACCGCTTTGCCGTCGTCGGTTGCCAGCAACGCGGTGTCGCGGCGGTCAGTCTTGATCCCGGCGGCATGCCCGGATGCGACGAACCCTTCGGCCAGCGTAACGCTCATGGGTAAATCCCGATGTTGCTGAGGCCCGCGGTCTCGTCGAGCCCGAGCATGAGGTTGGCGCACTGCATCATTTGCCCCGCCGCCCCCTTGCCGAGATTGTCGATCGCCGCGAGCGCGACGACGCGTCCGGTGCGCTCGTCGTAGCGGGCGGAGAGGAAGGCGGCGTTGGAGCCGGTCGCCCATTTGGTCTCGGGCAGCGCCTCGCCGACATGGACGAACGGCTCGCCGGCATAGGCTTCGCGCAGGATCGCCAGCGGGTCCGGGGTGCCGATCGCGGTTGCGTAGCAGGTGGCGAAGATGCCCCGGCTGGTGGCCATCAGGTGCGGGGTAAAAAGCACCTCCGCGCCCGACACCATTTCCATTTCGGCGGTATGGCGATGGGCGGTCAGTCCATAGGCGCGATAGCTGCCATCGACGGTGCAGAAGTGCGTGCCGGCCGAGGCCGAGCGGCCCGCGCCGCTGACCCCCGAGGCGGCATCGACAATGATCCCTTTGGGATTGATCGCAACGGCATCGATCAGCGGCTTGAGCGCGAGATTGGCGGCGGTCGGATAGCAGCCCGGCGCGGCGACTCGGGTCGCGGCGGCGATATCGGCGCGGCGGAATTCAGGCAGGCCATAGACGAAGCTGGCGAGCAGGTCGGGGCGGGCATGGGGTTCGCCATACCAGCGCTCATACTCATCGGCGCTGTCGAGGCGAAAGTCGGCGCCGAGGTCGACGATCTTGCGGTCGCCGAGCGCGTCGATCACTCGCTGGCTCTTGCCATGGGGAAGCGCTGCGAACACCAGCTCGCAGCCGTCGAGCGAAGCCGGATCCCAGGCGTCGAATATGCGGTCGGGAAAGGCCAGGCCAAGATGCGGATGCAGGTCGGCGACCGGCTTGCCGGCCGACGACGCACCGAACGCCCGCGCAACCCCGATGCCCGGATGGGCATGGAGAAGGCGGAGCAGTTCGCCGCCGACATAACCGGAAGCGCCGAGGATGGCGACACGAATCATGCAGTCTATATGCAGTCTAGTGTATATTTATGCAAGACGCGGCGCGTTTGGCGCGGTCCACCGCCTGGTCGATCGTCTCGCCCAAGGCCAGCGCGACACCCATGCGGCGATTCTTGAGCGTGGTCGGCTTGGCGAACAACCGCACGTCGCCGCCCAGGGCCAGCGCATCATCCACACCTGAGTAAATGAACGCGTCACTCTCCCGCTCGGCGAGGATGACGGCCGAGGCGGCGGCTCCGGCCAAGGTGATCGCCGGGATCGGAAGCCCGAGGATCGCGCGCAAGTGAAGCTCGAACTCGTTGGGGGTCTGGCCGATCAGGGTCACCATGCCGGTGTCGTGCGGGCGGGGCGAAAGTTCGGAGAAGATCGCGCGATCTCCGGCGACAAAGAATTCGACCCCGAACAGGCCGTATCCGCCAAGCGCGGTGACGACCTTGGCCGCTTGGCTTTGCGCCGAGGACAGCACCGCTGGCTCCATCGGCGCGGGCTGCCAGCTCTCGCGATAGTCGCCGCCTTCCTGGCGATGGCCGATCGGCGGGCAGAACAAGATTCCATCCTTGGTCGCCACCGTCAGCAAAGTGATCTCATAGTCGAAGTCGATGAATGCCTCGACGATTACGCGGGGCCGGTCGCCGCGCATGTTGGCGACGGCATAGTCGAAGGCGGTGCCGAGCTCGGCCTCGGTCCGGGCGACGCTCTGGCCCTTGCCGCTCGACGACATCACCGGCTTGACCACCGCGGGCAGCCCAACGCTGGCCGCCATCGCAGCCTCGCGAGTCTCGGCAAAGATGTAGCGCGAGGTGGTGAGGCCCAATTCGTTCGCGGCGAAAGCGCGGATGCCGTCGCGGTTCATGGTCAGCTGGACCGCCTTGGCCGAGGGGACGATGTGCCAGCCCTCGCCTTCGAGCGTGCCGAGCATCGCGGTATCGATTGCCTCGATCTCGGGCACGATGAAATCGGGACAATGCTTCTCGACCGCGGCGCGAAGCGCGACGCCGTCGAGCATCGAGAAGACCTCGCGCGCGTCGGCGACTTGCATCGCCGGGGCGTCATCATAGCGGTCGCAGGCGATCACCCGGCAGCCGAGGCGCTTGGCGGCGATGGCGAATTCGCGGCCGAGTTCGCCCGAGCCGAGCAGCATGAGGGTAGCGAGATACATGAGCCTCGCTTACACAAACGCTAAAGGAGATGTCGATGCGCCGAATTTTGCCCGCCGCCGCTTTAATGCTTGTGGCCGCCGCCCCGCCCCCGCCAAAATATGCCACCCCGACCAGCGTCGTCGCGGAATCGAAACCCGGCGAATGGCGGGCAATCCCGGCCGACGATCTGATGGTGATCGATTTGAAGGACGGCAAAAGAATCGTGGTCCAGCTCGCGCCATTATTCGCCCCGGTCCACGTCGCCAACATCCGCGCCTTGGCCAAATCGGGCTATTGGCAAGGCGCGGCCATTTATCGCGTGCAGGACAATTATGTCGCGCAATGGGGCAATAATGACAGCAAAAAGCCGCTTCCGTTAGGCGTGGTCAAGAAGCCGCCAGCGGAATATCATCGCACCTTGCGCGGGCTTCGCATCACCCCGCTCGGATCGGCCGATTCCTATGCCCCGGCAGTCGGCTACACCGCCGGCTGGCCGGTCGCTTATGACGCGAAAGCGGGGACGGCGAACCTGCCGCATTGCTACGCCTCGGTCGGGGTTGGCCGCGACCTGTCGCCCGATACCGGAATGGGCGGCGAACTGTACGCGGCGATCGGCCACGGCCCGCGCTCGCTCGACCGGGTGATCGCGGTGGTCGG
>JBDSOV010000255.1:0-4415 GCA_039914575.1 Sphingomicrobium sp. | reverse complement strand
GGCGGCGATGCGGCCGTGGATCGAGGAGAAATATGCCAATCCGCATTCGCCCTCGCGCTGGGGCGCCGAGGCGGCGGCGGCGATCGAGCATGCCCGCGACCAGATACTGACCGAAATCGGCCTCGACGAGGGGCGGTTCATCTTTACCGGTGGCGCGACCGAGGCGCTCAACTGGGCAATCAAAGGGACGATCGAGAAGAGCGAGCGGCGCAAAGTGGTGACCATCGTCACCGAACATGCCGCGGTGCTCGACAGCGCCGAATGGCTCGAGGGGCGGGGGTATCAGCTGGTCCGCCTGCCGGTCGGGGCCGACGGTCGGGTCGATCTGGCGGCGGCGGAAGAAACGATCTACGTCAAGACTGCGATCGTCGCGGCGATGCTGGTCAATAATGAGATCGGCACGATCCAGCCGGTCGACCAGCTGGCCGAGCTGGCGCACGCGGTCGGCGCGGTGATGCTGTGCGACGCGGTGCAAGGGTTCGGGCGGATCGATTTGCCCGAAGCGGCCGATCTGATCGCCATTTCGGGGCATAAGATCCACGGTCCCAAGGGGGTCGGGGGATTGTGGATCCGCAAGGGGCGCGAGCCGGCGCCGTTGATGCATGGCGGCGGGCAGGAGGCGGGACTGCGCTCGGGGACATTGTCACCGGCGCTGTGTGTCGGTCTGGGCACCGCGGCGCGGGTCGCCAACGAGCGGCGCGAGGCCGACCTGGCGCATGTTGCAAGGCTGTTCGAGGTGGCGTTGGCGACCCTGGGCGAGGGGTGGACGCTCAACGGCGGGATCGAGCATCGCTATCGCGGCAATCTCAACCTCCACCGCGAGGGTCTCGACGCGGCGCGGCTGATCGGCGAATTGCGCAATCTGGCCTTCTCACTGGGATCGGCCTGCGCTTCCGGATCAGGGCGGCCAAGCCACGTGCTGCGCGCAATCGGGCTCACCGACCGCCAGGCGCGATCGTCGATCCGCCTCGGGTTTGGCCGCTATACCGGAGAGGCGGAACTGATCTCGGCGTGCCGCACCATCGCCGCCGCCGCTGAGGCGCAGCAGAGTTTTGCGGCGTGACCATCGTGCGCTTCCTTAAGCCCGACGGCACGCTTGATCGCGAAGTCGCGGCCGAGCCGGGCGACTTGCTGCTCCACGTCGCGCAGGACAATGGCCAGCCGCTCGAGGGGGCGTGCGAGGGGGCGATGGCCTGCTCGACCTGCCACGTGATCGTCGCGGCGGAGGATTTCGACCGGTTGCCGAAGGCCAGCGAGGAGGAGGATGATTTGCTCGACCTCGCCGCGCATGTCACGCGCACCTCGCGGCTGGCGTGCCAGATCGAGCTGAGCGCGGAACTCGACACGCTGACCGTGAGAATGCCGGGCGGCGCGCATAACTGGTTGGGGCGGTAGGCGGTGCTTGCACTGACCGTCATCGCTCGCCATATGCGCCCCCGGAAGTCGGCGGGCGGGATTGTCGCCAACCTGGTCAGATCCGGAAGGAAGCAGCCACAGTGATTTCGTCCCGGGTCGTCGGCTTCCACCTGTTTTACGCCTTCGACAACGCTCGCCGCGACCATTAGACTGGATGGCAATGAGCGATTCCCCAACTTCCGCAGACGAGCCCGGCCTCGGTCTCGACTTGCCCGCCTCGTCCAGGCCAAGCGTGGCCTCGCCGTACCGCGTGCTGGCGCGCAAATATCGCCCGCAGTCGTTCGCCGAGCTGATCGGGCAGGATGCGATGGTCACCACATTGGGCAATGCGATCGAGCGCGGGCGGATCGCGCATGCCTTTTTGCTGACCGGGGTGCGCGGGGTCGGCAAGACCTCGACCGCGCGGCTGATTGCCAAGGCGCTCAATTGCATCGGGCCCGACGGGCAGGGCGGGCCAACGATCGATCCGTGCGGGGTGTGCGAGCCGTGCGTGGCGATTGCCGAGGGGCGCTACATCGATGTGATCGAAATCGATGCGGCCTCGCACAACGGTGTCGACAGTGTTCGCGAAATGACCGAGGCGGTCCGCTATGCGTCGGTCTCGGCCCGCTACAAAATGTATATCATCGACGAAGTTCACATGCTGTCCAAGCCTGCTTTCAATGCGCTGCTCAAGACTCTTGAGGAACCGCCTGAACATGTGATTTTCCTGCTGGCGACTACCGAGGTGGACAAAGTGCCGGTGACGGTGCTGTCGCGGTGCCAGCGCTTCGACTTGCGCCGGATCCCCGCCGAACTGCTCGCCGCGCACTTTGTCGAGGTGTCGCGCAAGGAGGGGGTCGAGGTCGACGACGAAGCGGTCCAGGTGATCGCCCGCGCCGCGGAGGGTAGCGCGCGCGATGGATTGTCGATCCTCGACCAGGCGATCGCGCATGGTGAGGGGAGAGTCACAGCTGCCGACGTCCGCGACATGCTCGGGCTGGCCGATCGCGGCCGGACGCGGCGGCTGCTCGAGGCTTTGCTTGCCGGTGATGCCGCCGCGACGCTGGTTCAGTTGGACGAGGCGCATAGCCTGGGGATCGACCCGGCGTCGCTGATCCGCGGCCTGATGGAGGCGATTCATAGCGTGACCCGCGCCAAGGCCGGGGCGAGCGGCGATGTGCTGCAATCGGCCGAAGAGCGCGAGGCGGCGGCCGAATGGGCGGGCAAACTGAGCTGGGCCGCGATCCACCGGCTTTGGCAATTGCTGCTCAAGGGGCTGCAGGACGTGGGGGTCGCACCCGATCCCAATGAAGCTGCGGCGATGGCGTTGTTGCGGCTGGTCCATGCCGCCGATCTGCCCGATCCGGCGACCTTGTTGGCGCGGCTCTCTAGCGGGCAGGGGAGTGCGGCTGCGACTGGCGCCGCGTCGTCCGCCCCCTTGGACGCGCCGCCGCCCGCTGCGTCGACGGCTTTGAGCAATTTTCCGGCGTTCATCGATGCGATAGAGCGCGAGGGGGAGCATCACCTTGGCCAGCAGCTGCGCGACCATGTCGGAATCGTGAATTTCGGTGAGGGGGAGTTGGTGCTTCGACCGCTGCGACCGCTTGGCCCCGATTTCGCGCGAAAGCTGGCCGATGCCGCCCGTAAGATCACCGGCCGGGCGTGGCAGATCAGTTTCACCGATGCCGGGGGCGAGCCTTCGCTCCAGCAGCAGGAACGGATCGCCGAGGAGCAGGTCCGCGCGGCGGTGCTCGAAGAACCCGACGTCCGCGCCTTGATCGAGGCGTTCCCCGACGCCAGCCTCGAATCCGTAACCCAATCGAAAGGTGCCTGACATGCCCGACCTCGACCTCGAAAAGATCATGGAAATGGCGCAGAACGCGCAGGCCGAGCTGCAAAAAGCGCAGGACAATCTCGATAGTGTCGAGGTTGAGGGCGCGTCGGGCGGCGGGTTGGTGAAGATCAAGGCCACCGCCAAGGGCCGCATCCTCGGGGTCAGCATCGACGACAGCCTGTTGGTGCCGGCCGAGAAATCGATGCTCGAGGATTTGATCGCCGCCGCGCTCAATGATGCCCGCGCCAAGGCCGACGTTGCCGCCTCGGCCGAGATGCAGAAAATGAGCGCCGGCCTGCCGCTGCCGCCGGGCTTCAAAATGCCCTTCTAGGGGCCAATCTGCCGCCACTTGTGCGAGGCGCGATTCGCGGCGACATTGCACCAGCTTTCGGGGAGGCGGTTCGGTGGGTCGACTAGGGGCAATGCAGGACTGGCCGCTGCGGGTGATGCGGCTGGTCGATCATGCGGAACGCGAGCATGGGGCACGCGAAATCGTCACTGCGTGGGGCGACGGGTCGATCACCCGCACCAATTGGGCCGACGTCGCGCGCGACGCGCGGCGCATGGCGCAAGCTCTGGAGGCGATCGGGATCAGGCCCGGCGACCGCGTCGCGACGCTGGCGATGAACCATGCCGCGCACCTCACCGCCTGGTATGGCGCGATCGGCATGGGCGGGGTGGTCCACACCATTAACCCGCGCCTGTTCGACGACCAATTGGTCTATATCGCCAACCATGCCGAAGACCGGGTTTTGCTTTACGACCGCGCGTTCGCCCCGATCGTCGAGCGGTTGAAGCCGCAGTGGACCACGATCGAGCGCTTCATCTGCTTCGAGGACGAGTTCGCCGACTGGATCGCGGGCCATGCCGGCGATTATGCCTGGCACGAGGGCGACGAGCGCGACCCGTGCGGGCTGTGTTACACCAGCGGCACCACCGGCAATCCCAAGGGCGTTCTCTACGAACATCGTTCGACCATGCTTCACACGCTGGCGGAAGCGGTGCCCGATTGCTTCAACCTGTCGGCGCGGGCGGTGGTGCTGCCGATCGTGCCGATGTTCCACGCCAACGCCTGGGGAGTTCCGTGGGCGGCACCATTGGTTGGCGCCAAACTGGTGCTGTCGGCCGATTATCGTCCCGAACAATTGTGCGACCTGTTCCGCGATGAAAAGGTCAGCCATTC
>JBDSOV010000087.1:0-3036 GCA_039914575.1 Sphingomicrobium sp. | reverse complement strand
ATTATCAGATGACCCCGGATCAATATCGCCAGAAGTGGGGCCTCAATTCCGACTATCCGATGGTCGCGCCCAATTATGCCGAACAGCGCCGCGCGCTGGCCAAGGCGATCGGGCTCGGCACCAAGCGTCGCAAGACCGGCAAGAGCAAATAAGCTTCGAGACTAAAACAGGGGAGTCGGCGCGCAGAACGCCGCCTCCCCTTTTCATTGCCCCGCCGACACCCTAGTCTTGGGCGATGCACCGAACGATCGATATTGAGCAGCTTTGCGCCGACAAGGGCCTCCGCATCACCGAGCAGCGCAAGACCATCGCGCGGGTGCTCGGCGAGAGCGAGGATCATCCCGACGTCGAGACGCTCCACGCTCGCGCCGCAACGATCGATCCCAACATCTCGATCGCCACCGTCTATCGCACCGTCCGACTGTTCGAGGAGGCGGGGATCCTCGAGCGGCACGAATTCGGCGATGGCCGCTCGCGCTATGAAGCCGCGTCCGAATCGCATCACGACCATCTGATCGACGTCGAGACCGGCAAGGTCATCGAGTTCGTCGATGAAGAGCTTGAGGAATTGCAGCGGCGCATCGCCGACCGGCTCGGCTTCCGCTTGGTCGACCATCGCATGGAGCTTTATGGCGTCGCTCGCGACCGCGGTCACTAAGTCGCCTTCATCGAAGTGGCGTGCCGCGCTGCGGATCGCCGCGATTGGCGGATGGTTCCTGGTTTGCGTTGTTCCTCATCTGCTGTCCAAGCTGACCGGCGACTCGCGCTGGCCGCGCCGTTTCCTTGGCGGGGTAGCGCGGATCTGCGGCGCCGACGTGCGGGTTGAGGGCGTTCCAGCGAAGCCCGGCGAGTTACTCATCGCCAATCACGTCAGCTGGCTCGATATCATGGTGCTGGCCGGGGCGACCGGCTGCGCGTTCATTTCCAAGGCCGAGATTCGCGGCCACCCCGTCCTGCGCTGGGTCGCCGACCAGAATCACACCATTTACGTCGACCGCACTGAGCGCCGCGCGATCCACGACCAGGCGCGATCGATCCTCGGCGGGCTGGAGCGCGATCAGCCGCTGGCGTTATTTCCCGAAGGCACGGTCGGGGATGGCGGCACGCTGCTGCCGTTCAAACCGTCCTTGCTATCCGCCGTCGCCCCGCCACCCGAGGGCGTGATCCTGCGTCCGGTGGCGATCGACTATAATGGCTATGCCCATGTCCTCAGCTGGGCGCCGGGCGAGCATGGCGTTGACAATGCGCTCCGGATTCTCGGTCGGCGCGGGCGCCTGCCGGTGACGGTGCGGCTGCTCGATCCGCTTGCACCCTCCGCCGACCGCAAGATCATTGCCCGCGCCGCGCATGATGCCATCGCCGCCGCGCTCGACCTTGATCGTTTCAGCTCCCGGGCTGAAACGTGAATCCAGGTCGCACCAAACAAAGCCCACCTTCCGGCGTGGCCCCGGCTCGGTTATAGGCGCGGCTCGCATGACCCAGAACCCCTCCCCGTCGACCTTCAAGGTCAAGAACTTCGGCTGCCAGATGAACGTCTATGACGGCGAGCGTATGGCCGAAATGCTGACCGCCGAGGGCATGACTGCGGCACCTGAGGGTACGGACGCCGATTTGGTCGTGCTCAACACCTGCCACATCCGCGAGAAAGCCGCCGACAAGGCCTATTCCGACGTCGGGCGGCTGACCCGCGAGGATGGCAGCCGACCGATGATTGCGCTGGCTGGTTGCGTCGCGCAGGCCGAGGGCGCCGAGGCACAGCGCCGGTCGAAGATGATCGATCTGGTGGTTGGCCCGCAGGCCTATCACCGCCTGCCCGCGATGCTCGCTGCGGTGGGGCGCGGCGAGCGGCCGGTCGATACCGACATGCCCGCAATCTCCAAATTTGCCGCCCTCCCGGCACGGCGTAAATCGGCACCGTCGGCGTTTCTCACGGTGCAGGAAGGATGCGACAAATTCTGCACTTACTGCGTCGTGCCCTACACCCGCGGCGCCGAGATCAGCCGGTCATTCGGCGACATCGTGAGCGAGGCGCAGGCGCTGGTCGACGGCGGCGCGCGCGAGATCACGCTGCTAGGGCAAAATGCGAATGCCTGGACCGGTGGCCTCGACAAGCTCATCCGCGCCATTGCCCAAATCAATGGGCTGGAGCGGATCCGCTACATGACCAGCCACCCGGCCGACATGACCGACGCACTGATCGCGGCGCATGGCGACGTCGAGAAGTTGATGCCTTATCTCCACTTGCCGGTGCAGTCGGGCAGCGACCGCATCCTGAAAGCCATGAACCGCAGCCACTCGGTCGACAGCTACTTGCGCACGATTGAGAAAGTGCGCGCCGCGCGGCCCGGTATTGCTATCTCGGGCGACTTCATCGTTGGCTTTCCCGGCGAGCGCGATGAAGATTTCACCGACACCCTCGCCATCGTCGATGCGGTCGGTTACGCTTCGGCCTATAGTTTCAAATATAGCGCCCGCCCGGGCACGCCGGCGGCGACGATGGAAGGAGCGGTTGACCCTCAGGTGATGGACGACAGACTGCAGCGGCTCCAGGCCCGTCTCGCCGAGCATAGCCTCGCTTTCAACACAGCCACGATCGGCCAGCACACCAGGATATTGGTGGACCGCAAGGGTCGTCTGTCCGGCCAGATGATCGGCAAGTCGCCCTGGCTCCAATCGATCTTCGTCGAGACCGAGGCCGCGATCGGCACCATGCTCGACGTCACCGTCACCCACGCGCTCAACAACAGTCTTGGCGGTGTCTTGCGCGTTCCGCAGGTTGCCGCCTGATGCCCAAACTCAACCTCCCCCCCGCGCTTGACGACCATCTGATCGAGGGCCGCGCCCGGCTCGAGCTAGATTTCGACCAGCCGTATCTGCTCGGGCCATTGTTCGGCGATTATGACCGCCATCTGGTGATGATCGAGGACCGGCTCGGCGTGCACATCAACGCGCGGGGCAACCGTGTGATGATCGAGGGCGAACCCGATTCTGCGGCGCGCGCCCGCGACGTGCTGGTCGGCCTCTACAATCGGCTCG
>JBDSOV010000074.1:0-4180 GCA_039914575.1 Sphingomicrobium sp. | reverse complement strand
CGGCCCCTTTGGGATAGCTGCCCGCTGAGAATCCGCGAAAGCGGCCCTTCCCCTCGCGGTTGAGGATCGCCTCGGCGAGGATCGAGCGCGCCGAATTGCCGGTGCACAGGAACAGGACGTTGTAGGGCTTGTCGGTCATGGCGCTCACCCGCAGCTGGCAGTGGAAGTTTCGGTCGACGGCATCGCCGGGGCGCAGCAACTGTTCGCCGCGGCACGGGCCGACATCGCGCCAAGCGCCGGGCTGTCGCCATAGACGGTCGCCTCGCCATTGGTGAAAAACGCTTCCCACACCACACCGTCGGGATCTTTGATCCACGATTTCTAGCTGGTGGCGTAGCAGCAGGTGGTCGCGCCTTCCTCGAGCATCGGGCTGTCGGCGGCATGGAGGCGGCCGTAAACTTCGGCGAGTTCGCCATCGCTTTCGGCCTGGATGCCAAGATGCTCGATCCCCTTGGCCGCATGGTGGTCCGACGAGATGGCGAAATTGACCCGCGGGTCGTCGAGCATCCATTTGGCGTAATCGGGCTTGGTCACGCTGGGCCCAGTGCCGAACAGCGACGAATAGAAAGCGACCGACTGGTCGATGTCGGTCACCCCGACGTGAACGTGGAAGCGTTTCATACCGTTTCCTTTTCGGTTGTGGCCCCGGCCGGGGCGCAACCGGCTCCGCCGCAGCAATTTTCCATGAGGTAAGCGACCAGCCGATCCATCGCGCGATAGTCGGCGCTGTAGATCAATGAGCGACCGGCGCGGCGCTGCTCGATCAAGCCCGATCGCAGGAGATGGCCGAGATGGAAGGAAAGCGACGAATTGGGGATGGCAATGGCGCGGGCGAGATCACCCGCCGCCATGCCCTCGGCCCCGGCCTGGACCAGTAGCCGAAACAGCTGCAGCCGATGCTCCTGTGCCAGCGCTCCGAGCGCATCGATTGCCTGTCCAGCCTGCATCGCGTCGTCCTGATGTTTCGAGTATTATCGAAATGTCAGATCAAGCTGCAGCAGTCAAGTGATATTTCGATAATGCTCGAACTGTCGATTCAGGCGCCAATTGTCGCGGGGTCTAGAATCGATCCGGCAGTTCGACTGGTCCGACCAGCCGCTCATGGGCACGGATCGCAAAGCCGTCGGTCATCCCGGCGATATAGTCGGCGATTCCGCGCAGGCGCCCTTGCTCGCCCTCGCCCGCCCAGCCGTCGGACAGCAACGCCGGGTCGGCGCGGTAGGTGGCGGCGAGGTTGGTGATCACGCGCTGTGCCTCCTGCCGCACCGGGGTCAGCACCACGCTATTGTACAGCCGCTCATAGAGGAAACGCTTGAGGCCGCGCTCCTCTGCCTCGAGCTCAGGCGAAAATCCTGCCAATTGCCGCCCACAACTGCGCACTTCGTCGATCGTCGCGACCCTTGCTCCGACCACCCGCCGCCGCGTCTCGTCCAAAACATCGCCGACCATCGTCCCAATCCCGTCGCGGACCAGGGCTTTGATCTTCAGTCCCTCGTCGAGGCCCGGGTGCCGCGCCTCGATTGCCGCCCACAATCGCGCAACCAACGGCAGTTCAAGCAATGCGCCCAAATCGATGATTCCCGCGCGCAGCCCGTCGTCAATGTCATGATTGTCATAGGCGATATCGTCGGCGATCGCCGCGACCTGCGCTTCCAGGCTCGGCCAGCTATCCAGATCGAGCGCGAACCCGGCACCGGCCTCGGCCAAGGCCCAACCTGGCGCCGCCACCGGCCCATTATGCTTGGCCAGACCCTCGAGGGTCTCCCAGCTCAAATTGAGCCCGGCAAAATCGGGATAAGGCGCTTCAATCCGGGTCAACAGCCGCAGCGTATGGCCATTATGGTCGAACCCGCCGGCATCGGCCAAAGCAGCGCTCAGCGCATCCTCCCCTGCATGGCCGAACGGCGGATGGCCAAGATCGTGCGCCAGACACAGCGCCTCGGTCAGATCCTCGTTGAGCCCCAACGCGCGCGCCATCGAGCGGCCGATTTGCGCGACCTCGATCGAATGGGTCAGGCGGACGCGGAAATGGTCGCCGTCGGGGGCGACGAACACTTGTGTCTTGTGGCGCAAGCGGCGGAACGCGACCGAGTGGACGATCCGGTCCCGATCGCGCTGGAAGGCATCGCGCGGCCCGCGCGGACCATCGGCGCGCTCGGCGTGGGCCCGGCCGCGCGATCTGTCTGGTTGCGCGGCAAGGTCCTTGGGTAAGATCATTTCGTGGCGATTTTCTCGAAGGTCATGCCGTCGGGGGCGGTGTAGGTAAAGCCGTCGATCCCGGCCTTGGCAAGCTGGTTGACGAACGCGCCGCTGTCGTCGCGGCTCTTGAACGGCCCGATCACCAGCCGGAATAGCACTTTGCCATTGGTCACTTGCGCGCTCCGCCCGGAGAACAGGCCGGGCTTCTTCGCCTTGATCTTCTTAAACTCGATCCCCATCCGATCGGCGTTGGCCCCGCTCGCCAGTTGGACGAAATAAGGACTGGCGGGGGCTTTCTTCTTAACGACCTCTTTGGTTTTTGCGGCCACCTTCGGCTTGCTCACCTCAACCTTCGGTTTGGCCTTGGCCTTGGGCAAGTCGAGTTTCGCCAGCTCGACCTTGGGTTTGGACGCGGGCGGGCGCTTGATTTCCAGCTTCGGTGTCGGCCGTGGCGGGGGACGCGCGGCCTCGGCGCTCAGGATCGGCTCGCCATTGCGATTGAGCACCGCCCCGGCATTCACTGGTACCAGCGGCTCGGGCGCCTCGGCGACCGGCATCAGCTCATCGGCGGTAAAGCCCGGTCGGGGTTCGGGATCGGGTTCGGCCGCCTTCTTGGGCGTCAGCACCGCCGCCGTTTCGGGACTGCGTTGCTTGGAAGCATTGCGCGACGGGTCGAGCGACGGCCGGGACATTGCAAAATAGGTCGACGGAGGCGGCGTCTCGCGCACCGCGCGGCGGGGCGCGTCGACATCCTTCGCAGCGGTTGTGACCGGCGGTTTCGACTTGGTGTTTTTCGGTGGAGTCACCTGGGCCTGAATAGTCCGGCGCGGCGAAGCAAACGGGGTTTCGGCCCTGTTGCCGATCGATACCACCGGCGACGATGATATCCGCTCGGCCGAGAGATAACGCTGGGCGGCATCCTTGGGGAATTCGCCAAGGTGCACCGCCATCGCTTTTTCATCGGGGCGAAGCATCGGGAGCAACCGAAAGAACGGCTCGAACCGCGCCCCCGCCCCGGGCAGCGCTGCATCGATCGTCCGCCGCGCGCCCTCGCGGTCGCCGGCCAGCGCGAGCACAAAGGCGTTTGTCCTGACCGCTCCCGGATCGCGCCGCGCAAGCAATGGCTGGAGCGTTGCCGCAGCGCCCTTGATGTCCTTGGAAATGGCTAGGCTCAGCGCTAGCCGACGTCGTGCTTCGTCAGCCTGCGCACCGAACATGGCCACGCGATAGTCCGATTGCGCCTTGGATTGCTGTCCGAGCAGGTCGAATGCCAGCCCGCGGTCAAACGCGAGCAACGAATGTGGCGCGCCGAGCCCCTGGGCGCGGTCGAAATAGGTCATCGCCCCGCGCGCGTCGCCCATCGCGGTCATCGCCGCGCCCATCCCGATCTTGGGCACCGGGCTTCGCGGCGCGGTTTCCTCGGCACGGCCATAAAAGCCCGCCGCCGCCTGGGTATCGCCCATGTCGAGCGATGCCCGCCCGGCCGCGATCAAGGCCAGGAAATTGCGCGGCTCGCTCGATAAGATGCGTAGCGCGCCCGCCAGGGATGTGCCCGGGTCGGCCGGAGACACTACGGCATATTGCGCCGCGACCGGAAGAGCCGGGGCGCCAATCGCGGCGAGCAGGATCACGGCGCGGATCGGAATCGATTGCATAATCCGACCCATCGCCCAAACCAGCTTGCTCCAACATTGCCGGAGATCAAGACGCGCCGAATCGTGGCCGGGCGGCGATGAGCGGAGGCTCGTCCTTGTCGCCCCGCCCCCCGTCTTACGGGCAACGCCCGCGCAAACCTGCCGGCGGGCGAATACCCCGCTTATTGGTTGTTCTGCCGATTGAGGAAACGCGGGATGTCGAGCGGCTCGCGGCGGAAAGTCGGCGCCGCATCGTCATCTTTGCCCTCGGCCTGCGCCGCGCCGCGCGCGATGTTCGACATGCGTTCGAACAACGTGCCGCCGCCCGGAGCGAGCTTGGGCTTGTC
>JBDSOV010000065.1:0-3514 GCA_039914575.1 Sphingomicrobium sp. | reverse complement strand
GTTGGCGTCGATCGTCTCATAGAGCCGCGCTTCGAGCCCCGCGCGGTCGAGGCCGACGTCCATCGCGATAGCCTTGGCGCCTTCGAACAAGCGGTCGAGGTGGCGGTCGAGGAACGCGATCCGCCCGCCATGGACCCGCATCCCCTCCCAAATCCCGTCGCCAAGCATGAAGCCCGAATCGAACACCGATACCATTGCCTCGCCGCGCGGCGTCAGCGTGCCGTTGACGTTGATCAGGATGCCGGCGTTGCGCGGATCGGACGTGTCGTGGAGCGGCTGGACCATGGGGCGAGACTGACCGCCCGCCCCGCGCTTGGCAAGCGGCCGCTACTCAGTCGTCTTGCTGTCCCAATAATCGGATTCGTGCTTGGCGTCTGCATCGGCCTTGGTCTTGTGGACCGTCTTGTCCTTGTGATCAGGCGGGCCATAGAGGGTGTAGAGCTTGAGCGGCTCGGTCCCGTCATTCTTGATGTTGTGGCGAGCGCCAGCCGGGACCACGACCGCAAAACCGTCGCTGATCTTGCTGTCCTTGCCGTCGATGGTAACCACGCCTGAGCCCGAATCGACGCGGAAGAACTGGTCGTTTTTGGGATGAACCTCCGCGCCAATCTCCTCGCCCGGCTTCAAGGCCATCAGCACCAATTGCAGATGCTTGCCGGTGTAGAGCACGCGGCGGAAATCCGAATTGCTCTTGGTCTGTTGCTCGATATCGTCGTGATAGCCGTTCATCGCTCTCTCCGTCTCAGTTCGTGTGGCAGAACGGTCGGGCTCGAGCGAAGGTTCACCTCAAATGTGAATTACCTTGCCGTAGGCGGCGAGGACGCTCTCATGCATCATTTCGCTCAAGGTCGGGTGGGGAAAGACGGTGTGCATGAAGTCCGCCTCGACCAGTTCGGCGGTCTTGCCGATGGTGTAGCCCTGGATCAATTCGGTGACTTCGGCTCCGATCATGTGCGCGCCGAGCAATTCGCCGGTCTTGGCGTCGAACACGGTCTTGATGAACCCCTCGGTCTCGCCCAGCGCGATCGCCTTGCCGTTGCCGATCGCCGGGAATTTTCCGACCCGGACCTCGTGGCCAGCCTGTTTCGCTTTGGCCTCGGTCAGGCCGACGCTGGCGACCTGGGGGTGGCAGTAGGTGCAACCAGGGATGTTGAGCGGGTTCATGGGATGCGGATGCGCATCCTTGTTGCCCAGCGCCTGCGCGATCGCCTCGGCGGCGATGACGCCCTCGTGGCTTGCCTTGTGCGCCAGCCACGGCGGCGCGGTGATGTCGCCGATCGCCCAGATTCCCGGGACATTGGTGCGGCACATCGAGTCGGTATTGAGGAAGCCGCGGTCCATCGTGACGCCGAGTTTTTCAAGCCCGATATTCTCGGTGTTGGGGACGATCCCGACCGCGACGATACAATGGCTGAAGCGCTGGTCGGCAAGCTTACCGTCGGCGGTCTTGATCCGCGCCGCGACGCCCTTGGCATCGGCCTTCAAACTCTCGACCCCGGCGGCGGTGAGGATCGTCATGCCCTGCTTGGTCATGCTCTTGTGGAGCGCGTCCGACACGTCGGCATCTTCCACCGGGACGATTCGGTCGAGCATTTCGACCACCGTCACCTTGGCCCCCATGTCGTTGTAAAAACTGGCGAACTCGATCCCGATCGCGCCCGACCCGATGACCAGCAAATCGGTCGGCATAACCTTCGGCACCATCGCGTGGCGGTAGGTCCAGATGCGATCCCCGTCGGCGATGGCGAACGGCAGCTCGCGGGCCCGCGCGCCGGTGGCGACGATAATGTGCTTGGCGGTCAGTTCGATCTTCTTGCCGTCCTTGGTGACGGTCAGCTTGGTCGCGGCCTTCAGCGCGCCGTCGCCCATGTGCACATCGATCTTGTTCTTCTTCATCAGGTGCGTGACGCCCTGGTTGAGCTGTTTCGCCACGCCGCGGCTGCGCGCGACGACCTTGGCGAGATCGGCGGTCGGCGCGCCCCCCGTGCTTAGGCCAAAGCTCTCGGCATGTTTCATTTGGTGAAAGATCTCGGCCGAACGCAGCAATGCCTTGGTCGGAATGCATCCCCAGTTGAGGCAGATTCCGCCCAGATTCTCGCGCTCGACAATCGCCGTCTTGAGCCCGAGCTGGCTCGCCCGGATCGCGGCAACATAGCCGCCGGGCCCCGAGCCGAGAACGATGAGATCGTAGGTGTCAGGCATTGTGATTAGGTCCTGTGAAGGCAAGGGCGTTGGTCAGCGCCATGCCATGTTTGTAGGCTTGGTCGATCCAAAGCATCGCGAGCGGTTCCAGCTTGCGCGCATTCTCTATCCCGCCATAGTCGATCGGGTCGAAACCGATATCGCAAAGCAGGGCGGAGACGACTTGTTTGGCTTGCTCATCCCCGCCGCAGACGAACTGGATCGGGCGCGTCGGGTATCGGTGCGCGCTCCCCATCACGGGTGATCCGACGTGGTTGAGCGTCTTGACCACCTTGGCTTTGGTTTTTGACGCGATGATCTCTCCGCCCGATGTATCGAAGCCAAGCGCAAGGGAAATGCCGTCGGGGCCGAAGGTCAGCGGGTTGGTGCAGTCGATCAGAACCTTTCCGACCATGTCGCCGCAATCGCCGAGCGCCTCCTCGACCTGGGCCCAATTGACGGCGAGTACGGCAATCTCCGCCCAATTCGCCGCGTCGCGCGCCGAGCGAACGGCAAGGACTGCTCCCACATGCTTCGGATCGGCCGGATCGCGAACGCCGTAGGCCACTTCGTGCCCCGCCCGCTCAAAAGCCGGCGCAAGCGCCTTGCCGACATTTCCGGTCCCGATAATCGCGATGCGCATCTCGCCTGCCCCTTCACGTCGAAATCATTCGAGGCCGGTCATTGTCATCGAGCGCGACGAAGGTGAATTCGCCGCTCGCGATGCTGCTTTCCCGGTCCCCGTCCCGCTCCCGCGCCACTGCTTCCACCGCAATCCGCATGGAGCTTCGGCCCTGCTCAGCGAGTTCAGCGTAGACCGATATTTCGTCACCGACGCTAGGGGCGTCGGTGAACTTCAATGCGTCGGCCGCGACTACCACGCATTTGCCGTGCGCATGGCGCGAGGCGAGGCTCCCTGCGGCCAGCGCCATCTGGCTCATCAGCCACCCGCCGAACACTCCGCCATAGGGATTGGTGTCGGTCGGCATGGCGGTAACGCGGATGAGGGGAATGCGCTCGGGCAATTCGCGTGATCAGTTGCTGTGCCAGTTGAAGAATAAACGGAAAGCTATCGCCGCCCCCAGGAAGACGGGAACCGAAAACAAGAACCCCGGCGATCCGTTGATCGGTCGATAGGTTCCCCAACCGGTCCAGCCATGCATCCAGGGGCCGCCTTGGCCGCCGAGCGCCATCGGCAAGGTGAAAGCGAGGATCGCGCCGATCAGCAAAGCGGTTATCCATTTCATATCAAGCCACCATCGCCAGAGGATTTTCCACCAAAGCCTTGAACGCCTTCATCAGCCGCGCACCATCGGCGCCGTCGATGGCGCGG
>JBDSOV010000063.1:0-2935 GCA_039914575.1 Sphingomicrobium sp. | reverse complement strand
AGCGGCGCGGCCGCAGCATCGTGAAAGGCCAGCGACTTGCCGAGCATCTCAGTCATCCTCACCAGCTATAATTGCGCGCCCTATATCGGCCAGGCGATCGACAGCATCCTCGGCCAGACCCTTGGTGATTTCGAGCTGTTGATCTCGGACGATGGATCGACCGACGGGTCGCGCGGCTTGATCGAGGACTATGCCCGGCGGGATAAAAGGATCGTCCCATTCATCCAGCAGGAAAACCTCGGCCTCGTCCGCAATTATAATTTCCTGTTCGCCCGCGCGGGCGGCGCGTTCGTCGCGATCCAGGACGCCGACGACTGGAGCGACCCGCGTCGGCTCGAGCGCCAGGTCGAAATGCTCGCCGATCCGGCCTTCGTCCTGTGCGCCACCGGTGGCCTGTTCCATTTCCCCGGCGGACAAAGCCGCGCCTTGGCGCTCGACCGGTCGCACATCATTGACGGCCTCGCCGGCCCGGCGATCGCGATCCCGGCCAGCGTCACGTTCCGCAGGGACATGCTCGATCTTTATCCCGGCTGGCCCGAATATTTCGCCGGCGGCACCTCGATGGATCGCTATTTCCTGATGGACCTGCTTGACGGGCGGAAGGGCTATCACCTCGGCGAACCGCTCTATCATGCGCGGGTGCGGACAGGTTCCAGCCACCGCAGCTGGGACGGCCGCAAGATGGCCACCCACCAACTGTTCCTCGAGCTCGAGCGACAGCGCCGCGCGACCGGGACCGACTGGCTCCGCGATGGCCGCGTGGCGGAGATGGACGCGTTCGTCGAGCGCATCCAGCTTGACCGCAAGCTGATGGCGCAATCGATCCGCGAATCGGCGGTGATCGGGGTCGATTGCGGTGACTACGCCTCCGCCGTCCGCCTGCTCGCCAAATCGCTGTCGCTCGACCCGATGTCGGCGCAGGGCTGGAGAACGGCGCTCTATCTTGCGCGCAAGGGACTTCGTCCAATGGCCGGCAATTCGACAGCTTCAGATCGTGGTTAGGAACATCCAATGAATCGATTCATCAAAGCGGCTCTCCGCCCGGTACGATCGGCGGCGCGGAGAGCAGGGCTGGAAATTGCCACGGTCCCCGGCCAGCGCCACTGGCGCGCGGGTGTCGAATTATTGTGGCACCCGTTCGATGCCTCGGTCCGCCGGGTCCCGATCTCCACCGTGACGTACGAAGGCAAGCAGCTGCAATTTCTCGTCGAACGACGCGGCGACTGGATCCAGGGACATCACCTCCAGGGCAAATTCTATGCGGTCGAGGAACTGGAAGTCATGCGAACCGCCTTTCGCGGCGGCGCCTTCGTCGACGTCGGGGCGAATGTCGGCAATCATAGCATTTTCGCTGCTGCGATCATCGGCGCTCCGCGCGTCATTGCATTCGAGCCCAATCCCGACGCCTATCGCGTGCTTCGCTGCAACATCGCGCTCAACGATCTGGCCGGGACGATAGAGCATCTGCCGTTCGGCCTGTCCGACCATGACGGACAGGCATCCGTCGCCGTGCCCGACCCGGATATCAATCTGGGCGGGGCAAGGCTGGCCGACGATCCGGCGGGACCGGTGCAATTGCGTCGCGGTGACGATTTGCTCGCCGGGGAGGTGAAAATCGGCTTCCTGAAAATCGACGTCGAGGGGCTCGAAATGCAGGTGTTGGCTGGACTTGCCGAGACGATCGCTCGCTGCCGTCCGCCAATGATGGTCGAGGTCGATGACAAAAACCGTGCCGCCTTCGATGCGTGGCAACAACAGATTCAGTACACGCTCGATGCGGAAACGCGGCCCTACAACGGAATGGCCAACCTGTTCCTGTCGCCCATCGGCTAACGCGTCATTGCGTCCCGCGCGCTGTGAGCGCCAGCAACCTGAGCCCCTGCAAGGCGATCCAGTGCGGCCAGTCGCGCGGCTTCCAAGGAAGGTCGATCGCCGCCAGGTCGCCAAGCATTTTCGGCACGCGTGACCGCGTCTCGCCTCCGGGAAAAGCGCGCAGCAGGCGCAGGATCGACCACACCGTTTCGTTGCGGGTCAGCCTCAACAACTCTTCCCAATCCTTGCGCTTTCGCGACGCAGCCAGCGCGACGGCGCGCATCTGTGTTTGGATCGCGTGAACCTGGAGGCGCATTGGCGGACCAGGCCGATCCATGGTCCGATAAAATTGGCTGCCGGGAGCGCCGCTTATCCGGTCGCAGCTCAGGATCATGCGCCGCGTCAGTAATTCGTCGTCACGATAACCGTAAGGCTCGAACTCCGCCCACGCCGCATCGTAGATTTCGCGACGGAATACCCCCCAGAACGCCAGTCGCCAGCCATTGATCGTCATCCACAGCCCCGTTTCACCGTCGATGATTTCGCTCATGGCAGGGATGAACATGGTTGGGTTGTTGCCGTCTCCATCGACCCGAACAGTGTCGGGAACCGCTGCATCGAGCTTCAGCTCGCGCAATCGCGCGAGGCACGCCGAGTGCATGTCCTGACTGACGAAATCATCGCCATCGACAAATGACAGGTAGGGCTCGGTGCAGGCCTTGATCGCCGCGTCGCGCCCGCCGGTCGCATAAAGATTTTTCTCGCTTTTGATCAGCCGGATTTTGGGCGAGGGATGCGCCTCGATCACCGCCACCGAATCGTCGGTCGAGCCATTGTCGTAGATGACGATGCTGGAAACCGCCGGATCATCGACGAACGAATCCAGACACTGACGCAGATAAGGGGCGTTGTTGTAATTTGGCATGATCACCGCAACGCTCATGCTCGCCAGAACCTCAGGATATAGGCCAATGTTCGCCAGCTGCCCTGATCGAGCGGTTCTAATCGCAGCGACCGCAATATGGCCAGGAATGCCGCCCCGAACTGGCGCTGATCTCTCAACAAAGCCGCATTGGCGCGCAACGACGCGGCGCGAAGCGCCGGCAGGCGCTTGCCGAACGCC
>JBDSOV010000231.1:0-2817 GCA_039914575.1 Sphingomicrobium sp. | reverse complement strand
AGGAAACGGAATGAGGCAGCCCGGTGAAATCAAGCGCGGCCCGCGGGTCGCGACCGACTTGAAGGCGGTGCTTTTTCGGCCGAGCGGTGAAGAGATTCAGGTGATCATTACCGACATCAGCAAGGATGGATTCAAGCTGTTGTCGGATGTCCAGCTGATGATCGGCGAGCGGATCGACCTGCGCGTCCCCAAGACCGGCGATGTGCCGGCCCAGATCCGCTGGGCGCTGGGCAATGAGGCCGGCGGGGTGTTTCTCGCCCCGCTGCCATTGAGGGCGCTCGGCTAAAGCCTAAACGACGCCAAGCAGGTCGACGGCGATCAGGGCGACGGCGACCGCCATCAACGCCCAGCCGGGATGCCTCCCGCGCGTTGCCCACAAATTGGCGATTGCGGCATAGAGGAACATGGTTCCAACCATCAGACCGATCCACAGCCGCGTTTCGGCGCCCGCGACATTGGCCGCAATGACCAGCGCGATCCCGCCAACCAGCCAGCTGTAGGTGCTGTAGTGCAGGAGCGGGGGGACGATCCGGCGGATGGTCGACGACACGCCGGCGGCGTCGGCGAGGCGGCGATCGATCGGTTTGACCATCAGCCGCTGGGTGACGATTCCGTGGAAGATGGCCGTCGCGACGCCGATCAGCCCAGCCAACGTCAAAGCAAGATTCTGCATTCCCATACACCTCTGTATGTTGGGTTTGGACTTGAAGCTATCCAGAGTCAATACAGTAGTGTATGGTTGTCCTCATGGACGCTCGGCTGGCGCGGCAGGACTGGATCAATTGCGGCCTTCGGTCGCTCGCGACCGACGGGGCGGCAGCGCTCAAGGTCGGGGCGCTGGCGACCGCAATGGGGGTGTCGCGAGGGAGTTTCTACTGGCACTTCCGCGACTTTGCTGATTTCCGTGGCCAAGTGCTGGCGAGTTGGCGCGACCGGACGGTCGACCAGGTGATCCGTGACTTCGAGGACGATGTTGCCGGGCCGGGGCGGTTGCAGCGATTGGTCAAGCGCGCCTTCTTCGGCAAGCGCGGCCTCGACCGAGCGGTCCGCATCTGGGCGGCGGACGAGCCCGAAGTAGCGGCGATGGTCGCGACGGTCGATGCCCGACGGGTCGGCTACATGACTGAACTGCTGATCGCCGCCGGGGTCGAGCCCGCCCAAGCGCAGCCGCGCGCGGCGTTCATTTACTGGGCCTATCTCGGCCAGGCGATCGTGATGGACCCGGCCAGCGCGGCGATCGACGAAGAAGACATGGAGCTGATTTCCAATTTGTTCGAGGCGTAGGCCGACGCTCCCCTTATTATCCGATCGGCCAGCCTGCTTCACTGGCGATGGCACTGAGGAAGTTAGTGGTCGGCATGCAGCGAATTGGGACCCGGATGGAATCTAGGGGCAGCGCTTGCGGTGAGTCGCTGATGATTTCATACAAGACGGGAAATAGAGGGAAAATTTGCATGAAGGATGCGTTCGCCGTCGCCATGGCCGACCTAGGCGACAGTCCTGAAATCCGCTTGATCCTCGCCGAAGTGTGCGCGGTGACCGGCATGGGATTCGCGGCGGTGGCACGCGTCACCGAGGATCGCTGGATCGTGTGCCAGGTTGAGGACAAGATCGCATTCGGACTCAATCCTGGCGATGAACTCGCCATCAAGCAGACCATCTGTGACGAGATCCGCGATCGCGGCGAAGCAATTTTCATCGACGATGTCACCGCCGATCCGGACTGGCGGATGCACGCGGTTCCGATCCTCTACGGCTTCAAGAGCTATGCCTCGTTGCCGTTAGTGCAGGGTGACGGCAGTTTCTTCGGCACCTTGTGTACGATTGACCCCGAACCGCATTCGCTGAGGACGGCCGAAATGGTCGAGGCGTTGCGCGCTTTTGCCATCCGTCTTTCGGCGATCCTGTCGGCGAGTGCCGGAGCGAACGCCTCCGCATATTCCTGATCATTCGGCTTTATTAGTCCTTTTTACGGCCCCTTAGCCGTGGTGCCATCGCCGCCGCTTTGGTCTTCAGCGCCGCCTCCGCCGCTTCGGCCCGCCTTCGTTGCACCACGTCGCTGAACGCCGCCGCAAGAATTCCGGTGGGCATGGCGATCAGGCCGATGCCGGCGATCGCGACGAGGCCGGCGAGGCTCTTGCCCAGCAACGTCACCGGATAGACGTCGCCATAGCCGACCGTCGTCAACGTGACGATGCACCACCACATAGCGCGCGGGATGCTGCCGAACTTGTCGGGCTGGGCGCCGGCCTCGGCCCAATACATCAGGGTCGAGGCGACCAATAGGACGATGCCGGCGATGCTGATCGTGAGCAGCAATTCGTGGCGGCGCTCGGTCACCGCCGTCGAAAGGTCGTGCCACGCGCTCGACATCCGACCGAGCTTGGCGAGGCGGAGGATGCGCAGGACGCGGAAGAAGCGCAGCAGCAGGCTGCCGCCACCGGTCGCGCCCAAGGTGACGAAGGTCGGGACGATCGCGAGGAAATCGATGATTGCGGGGAAGCTGACGGCATAGCGCAAGCGCGGAAAGCGGTATTTGGCGTAATCGGGATTGTCGGGGACGATCCACAATCGGACGACATATTCGAGGGTGAAGATGCCGCCGAACAATAATTCGGCGCCGCGGAACAGGCCAAGGCGGCCGCCGATCATCTCGGGTTCGGTTTCAAGGATAGCGAAGGTGGCGGCGGCGATGATGCAGATCACCAGCAATTTGTTGACCAGCGACAGCCCCTGATGCTCGCGGGCGTGGGGCTCGAGCGCGGCATAAGCAGTGTGGCGCAGGGTCGTCTGGCTCATTTTGGGCCTCCGCGAGCG
>JBDSOV010000209.1:0-4946 GCA_039914575.1 Sphingomicrobium sp. | reverse complement strand
ATCGTCCAGGCGATTTTGAGCTGGCTGATCGCGTTCAACGTGCTCAACACCAGCAGCGCCGGGGTGCGCGCATTCACCAATGCGCTCGACCGGCTGACCGCACCGCTCTACCGCCCGATCCGCCGCTTCCTGCCCGACTTCGGCGGGATCGATTTCTCGCCATTGGTGGTGCTGCTGCTGATCATGGTGCTGCAGAAACTGCTCGCCGGCGCGGCGATGGATATCGCCACAACAGCGGTATGACCGCCCGGATCATCGACGGCAGAGCCGCAGCGGTCGCCCTTCGCGCCACGATCGGCGGCGAGGTCGCCAAATTTCGCGCCGTGACCGGCCGCGCGCCGGGGCTGGCGGTAGTGCTGGTCGGCGGAGATCCGGCGAGCGCGATTTACGTCCGCGCAAAGGGCAAGGCGACCATCGAGGCGGGGATGGAAAGCTTCGAGCACCGCCTGCCCATTGCCGTGTCGCAGCAGGAACTGGAAGCGCTGATCGACCGTCTCAACGCCGATCCCGCAGTCGACGGAATCCTTGTCCAGCTGCCGCTGCCGCCGCAGATCGACGGACAAGCGATCGTCACCCGGATCGATCCCGACAAGGATGTCGACGGGTTTCATCCCATCAATGCGGGGCGACTGGCGATCGGGCTGGCTGGTTTCGTCCCCTGTACCCCGCTCGGCTGCCTCAAATTGCTCCAGGCCGAACTCGGCGAATTGTCGGGCAAGAGCGCGGTGGTGATCGGGCGATCGAACATCGTCGGCAAGCCGATGGCGCTGCTGCTGCTTGGGCAGAGCTGCACCGTGACCGTCGCCCACAGCCGTACCCGCGACCTTCCTTCGGTGGTGCGCCAAGCCGACATTGTCGTCGCGGCGGTCGGCCGGCCGGAAATGGTCAAGGGCGACTGGCTGAAGCCTGGCGCGACGGTGATCGACGTCGGCATCAACCGCACCGAGGCGGGCATTTCCGGCGACGTCGACTTCGCCTCGGCAAGCGCGGTCGCGGGCGCGATCACCCCGGTGCCGGGCGGGGTCGGGCCGATGACCATCGCCTGCCTGATTCGCAACACCTTCGTCTCCGCCGCGCGGAGCGAGGGATTTGAGATGGAGAAAAGCCTGTGATCTTCGCTTTGTTCCTCGCCGCCGCCGCCGCCCCTGTGCAACTGTCCGCGATCGACGCCGAGCGCGCGTTCGCTGCCGATGCGCAACGCCAGGGCCAGTGGACCGCCTTTCGCAAATGGTCGACCGCCGACGCGTTGATGTTCGTCCCCCAGCCGACCAAAGCCCGCGACTTCCTGAAAGGCCGCAAGGATCCCCCGGCCAGCGTCTTCTGGTGGCCCGGCCGCAGCTATGTCAGTTGCGACGGGAAGACGGCGATCAACACCGGTCCGTGGGTGCGCGGCTATGGCAAGTCGGTCGGCTATTTCACCACTGTCTGGGTCAGGCAGCGCGATGGCGGATGGAAATGGGTCTATGACGCTGGCGACGAAGGCAAGTTCATGCGCGACGAGGGCGGGGACATTGCGCCGGTCAATGCGCCTTGTCCGACACTGCCGCTGCCCCCGCCGCCGCAACGCGAAGTGCAGGCCAATGTCAAAACCGGCGGCGGATCGAGCGCGGACGGAACCCTGACCTGGGGCTGGACCGTCGCGCGCACTGGCGAGCGCAACTTTTTCGCGCTGATGTGGGACGGAAAGAAGCGCCAAATGGTCATCGAGGACAAGGTCGCCGCGCCCAAATGACCGAGCTGTTCACCACCGCCTTCATCACCCTGCTGGTGATCATCGACCCGCCCGGCTGCGCGCCGATCTTTGCGTCGCTGACCAGCGGCACCGACGCCGCGCATCGCCGGGCGATGGCGGTGCGATCGGTGGTGGTGGCGTGGTGCATCCTGTTGTTCTTCGCGTTGCTCGGCGAACCATTGCTGCGGACATTGGGGATCAGCCTGTCCGCCTTCCGCCTGGCCGGCGGGATCATGCTGTTCATGATCGCGCTCGACATGGTGTTCGAACGTCGCACCGAGCGCCGCGAAGAACGTGCCGAGGAGTTGAAGGGCACCCCCGAGGCGGAGGATATCAGCGTCTTCCCGATGGCCATCCCGATGATCGCCGGGCCCGGATCGATCGCCACCATCATGCTGATGAGCGCGCGCGCCGAAGGCACGGTCGAAGGGCTGATCGTACTTGGCGCGCTGACCGCGGTGATCGTTATCACCTTGCTTGCCTTGCTCGCCGCCGGCCCGCTGATGAAATTGATCGGCGTCAAATTGGAGGCGATGATCACCCGCATCCTCGGCGTGATCCTCGCCGCGCTGGCCGCGCAATTCGTGCTCGACGGGCTCGAGCGGAGCCTGCCCGGACTCGCTGGTTAGGGCTTCACCTTCCACATTTTCAGCGGAGATTTCGGCCCGAGGTCGACCGGCTCGAGCCACGTCGGCACCTGGCCCTTGGCGAGCTGGGCGTAAAATCCCTTGGGGGCTTCGGCGACGAACACCGTCGACTGGCTCATCATCGGGCAGGTCAGCAGATAATCGGCATGATATTTGGCAAGGATTGCGCGGGCGTTGGCCGGCGTGCCGCGGAAGACCTTCATCGAATCGACGATCGCTTGCCCGTTGCGGTGATACGGGCCGATTATCGCGCGGTGGTGAGTGACGGTGATCAGCCGCGGCGACAGATCGGCGAAGGTGAAGATGGTCGCCGGCGGCAACGCATTCACCGGGCGCATCGCCCATAGTGACGGGCAGGACGAATTGGCCTTGGCGATGATTCGATCGCGGGCGGTCGTCGGCTTGGCCGGCGCGATATAGTCGATCGCCAGCGGCACCAGCGCACCGAGTCCGGCGAGCACCGCGAGCGACGTTCCGAGCACCCGCACGACACTATTCTTCGCGGCGAAAGCGAGCGGTGCGAGCAAGGCGGCCAGGGTCACCGCGCCGGGGATCGCCAGCACCTGCGCCGCCGGGCCGGTGCGCACCTGCCAGAACAGCAAGCCGAGCGCCGCGATAGCGGGCAGCCCGGCGCCGAGCGTGCGGCGCAACAGATCGGGATCGCCGCGCCGACGCCATGCCAGCGCTGCCCAGCCGATCAGCCCGGCCACGGGCAGCGCGAGGATCACCAGCGCGGTGCGCCAGCCATGCTGATAGATTGGCCGCGCCTCGCGCACATGGCTGAGCCAGAGTTGCTGGACTTCGGGACTGACCCCCTCGAGCCGTGACAGGCAGTGCGGCCAGGCCAAGGCATGGAACCCAATGATCAGAACGCCCGCGACCGCCGCCGCGCCGAGCCGCGTTTGCCACTTGGCCGGCGACCACCATGCCAGCCCGAGCATCAGCGCCCCGCCGAGCAGGGCATCGGCCAGCCACACCGGCGACAAAGCGTCGCACACCGGCAGGCGGTTGGCGTAGGAAGCGAACACCAGGAAGCCGAGCGCGGTGCCGCCGGCCAGGGCAACGGCATAAGTTGCGAGCCGCCGCCGCTCGTCGCGTGTCGTGACCCAGAACAACACCATCGTCCCGCCGGCCAGCGCGATATAGATCAACGCCTCGAGCCCGATGCTCAGCGACAATGCCCCGGCGATCCCCAGCACTGCCCCGCCGCGTGCGCGTTTGGGGTCGGCGATCCCGGCGATGCCGAGTGCAAGGAAGGCGAGTTGCCAGCCGTGATGATCGATCCGCGTTGGCAAGAATTGCCCGGTGGCCGATCCGGCGAAGAACAGGCAGATCACCGCCAGCGGCCACGCCGCAGGGTGGACCAAACGGCGGACGGTCAGCGACAAAGCGACGATCAGCAGCAGGAACGGCAGCAACGGCGCGACCGCGACGGCGAATTGCTCGGCCTGCGGTCCGGTCAGGAACAGGCGGCCGAGGAGGATCAGGCCGGCGAGCGGAAGATCGACCAGCCGCGACCAGTGGATATCAGCCCCGACCGGCCAGTTGAGCCGGTAATTGCGAAGATCGTACCAGCCCTGTCCGCCGTTGAGCCAGGCGCGGACCTGGCTCATCCGCATATTGTCGTCGGTGTCGTTGAGCACGAACCCGGCGACGTTATTCCACTTGGTAAAGATCAGCCAGGCGGCGAACAGCGCCCAAGCAAGGACAGCAAGCCAGCGCTAATGTCGCTCAATGAAGGTCAATTGCCGCTCGAACACCGCTCATCCTTGCACAATATTAGGTTTCGCGCTCTAGCGTCTCCATACCTTACGGCAAGTCAACCAACGCCAAGAAGTGCGATGAGCGAGCAAAGAGGGCCGCGGGATAGCATGATATGATCCAATCCACGCTCGGCGCGCTCGACCCCGAGCGCCGCGCGGTTGCTCTCCAGGCGGTGCGTTATGCGCTCGCCGGGGCGATCATCACCGTGCTCGTCGCTGCAAGCTATTGGGCAGTGGCCGATTTGCTCGGGGTTGATCCGATGCTGTCGTTGACGCTGGTATTCCTGTTTTTCACCGGGGTCAGTTACGTCACCCATGGCGCCTATAGCTTTCGCGGGCACGGCGGACGTGACCGCCAGCATGTCCGCGCCACCCGCTTCCTGATCACCAATGTGATCGGCTTCGCCACCAACCAATTGTTCGTCTGGTTCCTTGTCAAATATCTTGGCGGGCCAACCTGGTGGCCGGTGATCCCGATCATCTTCGTCACCCCGTTACTGACCTTTACCGTGCATCGTCGCTGGGTCTTCGCATGACCGGCTGCGTGCTTTCAATCGTCGTCCCGGTCAAGGACGAGGAGCAGGCGATCGCGCCGTTCGTCAGTCGGGTGGTCACGGTCATCGGCAAGCTCGCCGATCCCGCCGCATCGAGCTTCGAAATAATGTTTATCGACGATGGCAGCAGCGACGGCACGATGGCCGAAATCCGCCGCGCCTGCGCCGCAGACCAGCGGATCCGCGCACTCTCGCTATCGCGCAATTTCGGCAAGGAAGCGGCGCTGTCGGCGGGGCTCGACCATGCCAA
>JBDSOV010000202.1:0-6777 GCA_039914575.1 Sphingomicrobium sp. | reverse complement strand
TGGCCGGCTGGCGGCACAAGCATGTGCTGACGGTCGAGCGGATCATCGGCGGCAAGACCGGCACTGGCGGGTCGGCCGGCGTGGCCTATCTCGCCTCGACCCTGACCAAGCGGGCGTTTCCGGAGCTGTGGTCGTTGAGGACCGATCTTTGAGCTTTAAGCATTTGTTTTCGCGCAGCTTTTCGGCGGCGCCGGGGCGGCTGCACATGGCCGCGCACAGCCATCATCTGTGGCCCGATGCCAGCTTCGACGGCCAAATCCTGTGCTGGAACGACGCCGCCCGCCTCGCCGATGCCAAGTGGGATCATGTGATGCTCGCAGTGTGGCTCGAAGCCCAGGCCGAGGTCGCCGCCGAGCTCGGCAGCGGCGATCCCTCGGCCATCGTATTCGCCGCCAACACCCATGATTTTATCATTCGCCTCGCCGCCGCCTGCCCCCGCGCCAACCCGCGCCGCCTCCGCGTCCTGACCAGCGACGGCGAATTTCACAGCGCCCGCCGCCAGTTCGCGCGCTGGGCGGAGGATGGCTGGTTCGAGCTCGAAACCGTTCCCGCCGATCAGGTGCTGAGCGCGGCGCTGGCGGGCGATCACGACCTGATCATGGTCAGCCAGGTCTTGTTCGGCACCGGCTACATCGTCGGCGACATCGACGCGCTGGCCGCCCTCGCCCGCCCTGCGGGGCCGTGGGTGGTGATCGACGGCTATCACGCCTTCATGGCGCTCGACGCGCCGTTGCAGCGAACCGCCGCAGCGTCCGCTTTCTATCTCGCGGGGGGCTACAAATATGCGATGGCGGGGGAAGGGCTGGGGTTGATGCATTGCCCACCCGGCTTCGGCCCGCGCCCGCTGGTCACCGGCTGGTTTGCCGAATTCGGCGAGCTAACCGCGCCGCCCGGCGGAGTCGGCTACACGCAGGACGCAATGCGTTTCATGGGCGCGACCTTCGACCCGTCGGCGCTCTACCGTTTCGTCGCGATCCGGCGGATGCTGGCCGCCGAAGGGCTAACCACTGCACGAATTAGCGCGCACGTTGCCGCGCTCCACACCGAATTGCTCGGTGCGATTGCCGACTCGGCACTGGCCGATGCCGATTTGCTCAACTTTTTGGATGGCGGCGATCATGCTCGCTTTCTCGCCTTCCGCTCGCCCCGCGCGGCGGATTGGCAGGCGCAGTTGATGGCGGCGAATTGCGTCACCGACGTGCGCGGCGACGTGCTCCGTCTCGGTCTCGGCCTGTATCACGATACGGCGGATATCGCCGCCTTCGCCAAGCTGGCGGCGACCCTCGTCTAAGGTTCGAGACCGCGCCGCAACAGCTTGTTGACCTCGGCCGCGACTGCCGCCGAATCCTCGGCGCCCCATACCCCGAACCGCAAGCCCAAGAAGACATTCATCCCCATCATCGCCCACGCCCTAACCTCGGCGCCAAAATCATCCTGCGATCGCAGCTCGCCGCGCGCTGCCCCCGCTTTGAGCCTTCCGGCGATGCGGGCTGCGGTGGTTTCGTAATGGGCGCGAAATCCTTGCGGATCGACGAATTCGGCTTCGTCGATGATTCGATACACTTCCTTGTGATCGGCGACGAAGTCGAGATAGGCGGTCAACGCCAGCTGTTCGGCATCTAGCGCGTCGGTCGCTCCGATCAGGGCCGGGGCGACATGGTCACGGACCCGGCTCGACATGTCACCGACCAATGCCGCGAACACCGCCTCCTTGCTGTCGAAATAAGTATAGAATGTGCCGAGCGCGACCTTGGCGCGGCTGGTGATGCCAACGATCGAACTCTCGCCGAACCCCCTCTCGCCAAATTCGCCCAACGCCGCATCAAGGATCTTGCGCAGCGTCTTGTGCCCGCGCGCCGTGCGCGGCTCCTTACCCTCGCTAGCTAGTCGCGTGTCGGTCCCCGTCGATGTTGTTGCGATGCCCAATTACCACTCCTCAAATCAAACACATTATCCCACAAGTTGAAAGATGGTTCAACTTTCATTATGGAGTCGTCAACTACGCGATTCCAGGGCTTGGAAATCGCGCATCACGGGGAGGATATCAATGACCAAGGGATCGATTGCTCGCTCATTTTTGCTGGCTGGCGCAGCGTTTGCGGGGGCGACGGCCGCGCACGGCCAGGCCGCGGCTGAAACCACTGCCCAGGCGGCGGACGAGCCCGCCGCGCCGGCGGCGAGCGCAGCGACCAATAATGAGGGCTCCGAAGTAGAAATCATCGTCACTGCGCGGCGCACCGAGGAAAATGTCCAGCGCGTCCCGTCGGCGATTTCGGCGTTCAACGAACGTTCGCTCGACCGCATTCAAGCGACTGATACCACCGGCCTCCAGGGTGCGGTCCCAAACCTCAATATCGTTCAGGGCCGGGGCTCGTCCAACTCCACCAACATCTACATCCGCGGCATCGGCCAGCCCGACGCGTTGCAGACCTTCGATCCGGCGGTCGGGGTTTATGTCGACGACGTCTATCTGTCGCGCATTCGCGGCAACCAGCTCGAGCTGCTCGATCTTGAGCGGATCGAAGTGCTGCGCGGGCCGCAGGGCACGCTTTATGGCAAGAATACCATCGGCGGTGCGATCAAATTCGTGTCGCGAAAGCCGGGCCAGGAGTATCGCGCCACCGGCACGATAGCGCTCGGCAGCTACGACCAGTTCGACCTCAAGGGCGCCGCGTCGGGCCCGGTGACCGAAACGCTCGCGGTCGGTTTCGCGGTGATGCGCTCCAAGCGCGACGGCTATGTCGAAGATTCGAGCGACAGCCGCGACTATAATGACAAGGCCAGTGTGGGCGGACGCGCGGCGGTCGCCTTCACCCCCTCCGACAAAGTCCGGCTCGACCTCGTTGCCGATTACAGCCACGACGATGCGTCGCTCAACGTCGGCCGACCGGTCAATAGTCTTTTCCAATTTTCGGGCGGTGCCTTGGTTGTCACTAATCCGGTCGGCTCGGGAAGCTACAACTGGAAAGGCCGAACCACGCCCGGCCTGCCAAATTCGACAAAGTTGACCCATTGGGGCACCGCGGCAACGCTCGCCGTCGATCTGACCGAAGCCCTGACGTTCAAATCGATCACTGCTTATCGCGACTTGAAGACCGACGATTATGTCGACATTGACGCCACGCAATATGAAGTTGGCGACGTGTTCGTCGGCGTGCGCCAACACCAGACCAGCCAGGAATTCCAGCTGACCTATGCGGGCGATCGGTTGAGCGGTGTTGCCGGCCTCTACTATCTCGACGAACGGGTAAAGTCGCACCAGGAAGCTTACGCCGACGATTTGCTAGGAACCTATTTTGGGGGCGGGACCTTCACGCGCACGGTCGATGACCGGCTCAAGACGAAGAGCTACGCCGCTTTCGCCAATGCGAGCTACGAAGTTATCGATAATGTCCGGCTCTCGGCGGGAATACGCCATACCAAGGAAACCAAGGATTACTGGCGCACGACCTCGACGCTCTCCAGCAATCCGTTGTTCCGCGGCACCTATGTGTTCGCGCCGCCCAAGGGCAAGTGGAGCGACGTGTCGCCGATGGCCAGCATTGACTGGCAGGCGACCGAGGGACTGATGCTTTACGCGCGCGTCGCCAAAGGCTTCAAATCGGGTGGCTTCAACGGCCGTGCTAATACGCCGGGCGATTCAACCGAATATGATCCCGAGACGGCGTTGTCTTGGGAAGCCGGCTTCAAAAGCCGCATCGCCAGCCAGTTAACACTCAACGGTTCCGCGTTTACCTCGACATACAAGGATTTCCAGGCCCGAGTTTCCGGTATTGACGACGATCCAATTACCGGGATTTCGACGGCCAAATTGTCGGTCCTCAACGCCGGCAAATTGAAAATCAACGGGGCTGAGCTCGAAGCCGCCTGGACCCCGGCGACCGGCCTTCTGATCGACACACAGATCGGCTATCTCGACGCCAACTATAAGGAATTCGACGACGTCCGGTTCAGCGCTCCCGAGTTTGGTGGCAGCCGCGCATTCCAGACCCCGGCCTTCGCGCCCAAGTGGACGCTTCGTCTCGGCGCGCAATATGCGGTTGACCTGGGCAATACGGGGGCAATCACGCTCGGCGCCCAGACTCGCTACAAGTCGCGTACCGCGCTGGCGGTCGACAATACGCTGACCAACAGTCGTACCGAGGTCGATGGCCTGTTCCAGAAGGGCTATTGGGTGCACGACGCGCGTGTTGTGTACGAGACCGAGAATAAGCATTTCGCGCTTGGCCTGTACGGCAACAACCTGACTGAGCGCGCTTACAAGACCGATGCGCAGGAATTCTCCTCGGTCGGCAACATCCGTACCGTTTATTACGGCGCCCCGCGCACCGTGACCATGCGCTTCACCGCGCGCTATTAGCCTCCCGAGAGCGGGGCGCTGGTAATCCCGGCGCCCTGCTCGCTTCGCTTCTGCGCCCGGAAGAAGAGTGCCCATGGCTGACTATACGGAACGACGCTGGACTTCGCGCGACGGGCTCAACCTGTACGCCCGCGACTATGCCGGTGTGGGCGGTGAGGCGCGGCTCCCGATTATCTGCCTTCACGGGCTAACCCGCAACTCAAAGGACTTTGCTGATGTCGCGCCGTGGATGGCGGGGACCGGTCGTCGCGTTCTGGTGCCCGACGTTCGCGGCCGCGGACTGTCGGGTCGCGACCCCGATCCATCCCATTATACCCCCAAAGTCTATGCTCGGGATGTGCTGGGCCTGTTGCGATCTTTGGGGTTGGCCCGGGCCGTGTTCCTCGGCACGTCGATGGGCGGGATCATCACCATGACGATGATGTCCATGCGTCCGAACGTCGTGGCGGCGGCGATCCTCAATGATGTCGGCCCCGAAGTCGCGCCGGAAGGCATCGCCCGGATCATGAGCTATGTCGGCCAAAATGCCGAAGTCCGGGACTGGACCGAGGCGGCCGATTATGTCCGGCGGACCAACGGAGCGGCGTTCCCGGACTACGGACCGGCCGAATGGGACCGGCTCGCCAGGAACATCTTCCGTGACAATGCTGGCGTGCCCGAGCTCGATTATGATGCGCGGATTCTGCTGCCGCTGCTTCGGCTCAAGCCCGGCGCGCATCGTCGGCTGGCGTGGTTCCTGTTTCGCTGGCTCGCCCGGACCCGCCCCACATTGCTGGTGCGTGGGGCCCAATCGGACGTCATCACCCCGGCCATCGCCGACAAGATGGCGCGCAAGGCGCCCGGCCTGCGCCGCGTCGATGTACCCGGCGTTGGCCATGCCCCGATGCTGACCGAATATGCGGCGGTCGAAGCCATCGACCAATTTCTGAATATGGTCGGATGAAAGCGCGATTGATGCTCGCTCCAATGACACGCGGCGCTGGCAATCGCCGACGCCCCGTGCCACTTTCGAACCTTCGCCATTCCTGCATGAGGTCGATGTGACCAGCGATCGCGTATCCGCCGTTCCCGGCCGTACCTTGATGATGACCATGCTGGTCATCGCCTACACCTTGAATTTTATCGACCGGCAGATCGTCGGTATCCTGGCAGAGCCGATCAAGAACGACCTCGGCCTTACCGACAGCCAGTTGGGCTGGATGGGCGGCACCGCCTTCGCCTTATTCTATACCCTCCTCGCTATCCCGATCGCGATGCTTGCCGACCGTCGCGACCGAAGCTGGATCATCACCATCGGGCTAACCCTGTGGAGCGCGGCCACCGCCGTGTGCGGCATGGCACAGAATTTCTGGCAATTGTTCCTTGCGCGTATGAGTGTCGGAGTGGGCGAGGCGGGCGGCGTTGCGCCAGCTTATTCGCTGATCTCGGATCTTTATCCGCCGGAACGCCGCTCGCGCGCGCTGGCCATCTTCTCGCTAGGCATTCCACTGGGGAGCGCGTTCGGTGTGCTGTTCGGCGGATTGATCGCCGCCCGGATCGATTGGCGCTACGCTTTCCTGATCATCGGAGTAGTCGGCGTCTTGTTCGCGCCCTTGTTTAAATGGACGGTGCGCGATCCCGGCCACGGCCGTTCCGACGAAGGGCCGAGGATTGCTGCGCCAAGCCTCGGCCTGGTGTTCCGCACCATCGCTGCCAAACCAGCTTTCTGGCTACTCAGTTTCGGAGCCGGCACCGCAAGCCTCGTCTCTTATGGGCTGGCCTTTTGGATTCCGAGCTTCCTCGCGCGAAGCTACGGGCTGGAGTTGGAAGAGCGCAGCTGGATTTTCGCCGCCATCCTGCTGCTTGGCGGTGGCGCCGGAATCTGGTTCGGCGGGTTGGCCGGGGATAGGCTCGGCAATGTCCATGCGCGAGGTTATGCGCTCGTTCCGGCGGTCGCCTTTGCTATTACCCTGCCGGCCTATTTGCTCGCTTTCTCGACGAATTCGCTGTGGCTGTCTTCGTTGCTCTTCCTCATCCCGACCGCACTCGGCCTGACCTGGCTCGGTCCGGTGGTGACCGCAGTCACCCGGTTGGTTCCGCCCGAAATGCGCGCTACCGCCTCGGCGATGTTCCTGTTCATCAACAATCTCATCGGACTCGGGCTGGGGTCGACCGTGATCGGAATGATCTCGGATTCGCTGACCGAGCGCTATGGCGACGAGGCGCTGCGTTTTTCGGCGATGGCGACCACCACGCTCTACGCTCTCGCTGCGACGTTGATGTATCTAGCGGCGCGGCGCTTGCACCGCGATTTCCACACAAACTGACCGCAGTTCCTTTCACGGGGATGAACGGGCGGGGAACGCGCGTGCGCTCTTATGTGTTCATGGGTTCCGAAAGGAGTTTTCTCATGAGCAAGCTATTTCTTGCACTAGGTG
>JBDSOV010000193.1:0-6600 GCA_039914575.1 Sphingomicrobium sp. | reverse complement strand
GGTGATGCGGCCTGCGAACGCCTTGCCGCACAGGCTGGACAAATCGGTGAAGAAGTCGCGTTGTGGTGCGGCGGTGGTCGCGCATCCGGCGGTGGCGAGCAAAGCGAAGGCGGCAAGCAATCTCATGAGCGGACACTTTCAAGGGCGTGATTTTCGGCGCGGATTCGGACGGTCAGGATGATGGCGTTGAGCAGGGTGAACAGCAACGCGATCTGCCACAGGCCGAACACCAGAGGCAGGATCAGCAATTCCGCCGCGACGACGAGGTAATTGGGGTGGCTGACGACGCGATAGGGGCCGCGCGCGACCAGTTGCTCGCCCGGGACGATGACGATCCGCGTGGTCCAGCGGTTTCCTAGACTGCGCAACACCCAGATCCTGGCAAGTTCGACGAAGCCGAACAAAATCAGCAGGTTGATGTCGATCGGGCGGCCCAAGGCGAACCACCACAGGCTGGCGAGCCACGCGGCGTGGAGCGCGACGATCAGCGGGTAATGGCCCGGCGCGACCTCGCGGCCACCGGCAGCGAGTAATCGCGCGGTGTTGGCGCGAGCGACCGGCAATTCGATCAGCCTTTGGGCGGTGACGAAGCCGAGGATCGCGATGTGCGGCCACAGCTCGGTCATTGGGAGGTTTGGGCCTCGATCACCATCCCGGCGCAGGTGAAGCCGGGGCCGAAGGCGGTCATCATCACGCGTTGGGGGAGGCCGCGGGCGATCAACGCTTCGAGCACGAACATCACCGTCGGCGCGCTCATATTGCCCTGGTCGCGGAGCACCTGGCGCTCGAGGTCGAGGGTGCCGGTGCCGAGGTCGAGCGCGGTCTCGATTGCGTCAATCACCTTGGTCCCGCCGGGGTGGCAGCAGAAGCGGTCGATGTCGGCCCGCGTGAGGTTGAGGTCGGCGAGGATTTTGTCGATCGCCTCGGCCAGTTCGGCTTCGACGAACGGCGGGATGGCGCGGTCGAAGATCACCGCGAGGCCGGGATCCTCGACCCGCCAGCCCATGATGCCCAACGTGTCAGGCCATAATTTCTCGCCCGCGCCGCGAATGGCGGCAATTCCGTTGCCCTTGGTCGAAAGCACAGCCGCCGCCGCGCCGTCGCCGAACAAGGCGGTGGCGACGATTGCCGCCGGGTCGTCGCTGTCGAGGCGAATCGAGATCGAGCAGGTCTCGACACATACGAACAGCCAGTTGCTGCCCGGCTCGGCGGCGGCGAGGCGCGTGGCGGTGGCGAGGCCGGTGACCCCGCCCGCGCAGCCAAGGCCGAACATCGGCACGCGGCTGATATCGGGGCGAAACCCCAGGCGCGGCGCGACCCGCGCGTCGATGCTGGGGGTTGAGATACCGGTGGTCGAGACGAAGACAATACCGTCGATCGAGTCCGGCTGAAGGCCGGCATTGGCGATCGCCTTCACCGCCGCATCCTCGAACATCGCCTCGGTCGCGGCGACGTAGAGCTCGGTCCGCTCTTGCCAGCCATGCGGCTCGCGGTACCAGTCGATCGGCGCGACGGTGGAGCGGCGGTCGATCAGCGCATTGTCGAACACACCCGACAGTCGGTCGAACAAAGCGGCGCGACCACGGAACATTGCGCGCGCCGCGGATTTCGCGTCAGTCTGGGTGACCGTATGTGGCGGCACCGCGGTCGCGATCGAGAGGATTTGGGGAAATGGCAATCAAGAGCATCCTGCAACGGGGCGAGATGCGCAATCGACGCACACGCCCGCTTTGGCAAGCCGCGCTATTGCTGCTTCCCGCGACCGCCGCCTGCGGACAGGCGGCGCCCAGCAATGCCCAAACGTCGGCGCCCCCGTTTACGGTTCAAGAGGTGGCGAAATTCTCCACCCCCTGGGCGATCGATTTCCTCCCCGGTAGCGGGGTGCCGCTGACCAAGATGGCGCTGGTCAGCGAGCGCGAAGGCAGTTTGTGGCTGGTCGATACTGCCACCGGCCAGCGCCAGGCGGTGACCGGCGTACCGGAAGTCAATGTCGCTGGGCAGGGCGGGCTTGGCGATGTCGTGGTCCATCCCGGATTCGCCGGCAACCAGCGCGTCTATCTGAGCTTTGTCGAAAAAGGCGACGGCGGAAGCGGCGCGGTCCTTGGTTACGGCCGGCTATTGCTCGGTAGCGGAGCACCGCGGATCGACGGGTTCAAGGTCATCTGGCGGCAGGCGCCCAAGGTGTCCGGTAACGGCCATTTCAGCCACCGCATCGCATTCGGGCCCGATGGCCTGCTTTATCTGACGTCGGGTGACCGGCAGAAATTCACCCCGGCGCAGGACAAAAGCGGCAACCTCGGCAAGGTGCTTCGGCTGACCGACGAGGGGCTGTCCGCGCCGGGCAATCCGTGGGCAGCTGAGGGCGGGGTGGCGGCGCAATTCTGGACCATCGGCCACCGCAATTTGCTCGGGCTGGCTTTCGCGCCGGACGGTCGATTGTGGGAAAGCGAGATGGGGCCGGAGGGCGGCGACGAGATCAATCTGATCGTGCCGGGAAAAAACTACGGCTGGCCCAGGGCGTCGAACGGCAGCAATTACGGCGCTGGCGACATCCCCGATCATAAGGCCGGCGACGGGTTCGAGGCCCCCAAGGTGTTCTGGACTCCGTCAATCTCGCCCGGCGGGCTGATGATCTACAGCGGCGACAAATTCCCCGCGTGGAAGGGCGATGCTTTGGTCCCGGCGCTATCGGGCGAGGCGCTGATCCGCATCGACCTCAAAGGCGACCGCGCGACCAAGGCCGAGCAATGGCCGATGGGCAAGCGAATCCGCAGCGTCGAGCAGGGCCCCGACGGGTCGGTCTATCTGCTCGAGGACAAGGGGCGACTGGTGCGGCTGGAGCCGGCCAGGCCCTAGTCGACCGGATGGGGAATGGTGCGCAAATAGGGCTTCACCGTTTGCCACCCGTCGGGATACTTCGCCTTCGCCGCTTCGTCGCTGACCGACGGCGGGATGATGCAATCATCGCCCGGCCTCCAGTTGACCGGGGTGGCGACGCCCTTGCTCTCGGTCAGCTGGACCGAATCGAGCAGGCGCAGGACCTCGTCGAAATTGCGACCCGTGCTCATTGGGTAGAGCAGCATGGCGCGGATCTTCTTGTCCGGGCTGATGATGTAGACGGTGCGCACGGTGGCATTGTTGGCCGCCGTCCGGCCCGCCGCGCTGTCGCCGCTGTCGGCGGACAACATATTGTACAGCTTGGCGACGTTGAGGTCGCTGTCGCCGATCACCGGATAGCCGACCTTGTTGCCCGACACCTCCTCGATATCCGGCAACCAGTTGCGATTATCGTCGCTGGTGTCGACGCTCAGCCCGACGATCCTGGTGTTGCGCGCCGCGAATTCGCTCTCCAGCCCGGCCATGTAGCCAAGCTCGGTGGTGCACACCGGAGTGAACGCCTTGGGGTGGGAGAATAGGATCGCCCAGCCGTCGCCGATCCAGTCGTGGAAATGGATCGGACCTTGCGTAGTCTCGGCGGTGAAATCGGGGACAATGCTGCCGATCGAAAGCGTCATGGTGGGTTTCCTAGTCGACGGGAAGATAATCGGGCGCGATCCCCTGGTGGGGTAAGAGCCAGCGGGGTATGGGCAGTCCCTTGGACGCCAGGAATTCCGGATTGAACAAACGCGACTGGTAGCGGGTTGCCGGGTCGCACAATATGGTGACGATGGTCTTGCCGGGGCCGAGTTCGCGCGCCAGCCGGATCGCGCCGGCGACGTTGACCCCCGACGACAGGCCTAGCGCGAGACCTTCTTCCTCGAGCAGGGCGAACGCGACACTCATGCTTTCCTCGTCGGGGATGAGGAAGGCGTGATCGACGGTCAGGCCTTCGAGATTGGCGGTGATCCGGCCCTGGCCGATGCCCTCGGTGATCGAGCTGCCCTCGGACCTGAGTTCGCCGTTGGTGAAATAACTGTACAGCGCGGCGCCCGGGATGTCGGCAATGGCGATGGCGATGTCGGGCTTTCTGGCGCGCAGCGCCTGCGCGACCCCGGCCAGCGTTCCGCCAGTTCCGACCGCGCACACGAAGCCGTCGATCTGGCCGGCGGTCTGGTCCCAGATTTCGGGGCCGGTGGTGCGGACATGGGCGTCGCGGTTGGCGACATTGTCAAACTGGTTGGCGAAGATCGCGCCGTTGGGGTTGTCCGCCGCCAGCCGCTCGGCCAGCCGCCCGGCGACCTTCACATAATTGTTGGGGTTTTTGTACGGCACCGCCGGCACCTCGACCAGTTCGGCGCCAAGCAGCCGCAGCGTGTCCTTCTTTTCCTGCGTCTGCGTCTCGGGGATGACGATCACCGTCTTCATGCCCAGCGCGTTGCCAACCATGGTGAGGCCGATGCCGGTATTACCCGCGGTCCCGTCGACGATCGTCCCGCCGGGGCGAAGCTGCCCCCGTGCAATCGCGTCCTGGACGATGGCTAGCGCGGCGCGATCCTTGACCGACTGGCCGGGGTTCATGAATTCGGCCTTGCCGAATATATTGCAGCCGGTCTCCTCTGACGCGCGGCGAAGCTTAATCAGCGAGGTATTGCCGATCGCGGCGAGGACGTTGTCGCTCATCGCCCCCATTTAGCCATCCGAATGGGGCGCCTCAAGCCTTCGATATCGAAACTGGTGCGGGGTTCGCCCCTCGCGGCGGGCCTTGGCGGCGTAGCGGGTTTCGGGCCAGCCGCCGGGATAGGTCAGCCAGTCCGACGGCGCTTCGACCAGCCAGTCGAACTGGTGGCGGTGGCGCTGCATCACCATCAAAGCATGGGCCAGGTAGACCGGATGGTCGGTCGCCATGCGGAATTCGCCGCCGGGGCGCAATTTAGCGGCGATCAGGTCGAGCGGCCCGTCGTTCATCATGCGACGCTTGGCGTGGCGGTTCTTGGGCCACGGATCGGGGTGGAGGAGGTAGACGAAGCTCAGGCTCGCGTCGGGCAATCGCCGCAGGACATCGAGCGCGTCATCCATCCACAGCCGGACATTGGCGAGATGGCCGTCACGGATGTGGGTCAGCGCCGTGGCGACGCCGTTAAGGAACGGCTCGCAGCCGATGAAGCCGTGGTCGGGCAGCAGATCGGCACGAAACGCGAGATGCTCGCCCCCGCCGAACCCGATTTCGAGGTGGAGCGGACGGGAATCGCCGAACAGGCGAGAGGCGGTGATTTCGCCCTCTGTGGGTACCGAAATCTGCGGCAACAGGGTCTCGACCAGCGCCGATTGCTCCTCGCGCAATTTACGGCCGGTCGACCGTCCGTATAGGCGGTTGATGGTCGTCGGGTCGCCGGGTTTGGAGGCTGTCACCTCACCTGGCCAGCGCCGCTTTCAGATCTTCAGCCAGGTCGGTCTTTTCCCACGGGAACAGGTCGCCCTCGGGCTTGCGGCCGAAGTGGCCGTAGGCGGCGGTCGGAGAATAGATCGGCTTGTTGAGCGACAAATGGGTGCGAATCCCGCGCGGGGTCAATTTGCCGAGCTTGGCGATCGAGTGGATCGCGGCCTCCAGCGCATCGTCGCCGACCGTTCCCGTGCTGTGCGTATCGACGTACAGCGACAGCGGCTCGCTGACCCCGATGGCATAAGCCAGCTGGATCGTGCAGCGCGTGGCATAGCCCGCGGCGACGATATTCTTGGCGAGGTAGCGCGCCATATAGGCGGCCGAGCGGTCGACCTTGGTCGGGTCTTTGCCCGAGAAGGCGCCCCCGCCATGCGGCGCTGCCCCACCGTAGGTATCGACGATGATCTTGCGGCCGGTCAGCCCGGCATCACCGTCCGGCCCGCCAATCTCGAAGCTGCCGGTCGGGTTGATGTGATAGACGGTCTCGTCGCCAAGCAGGTTGGCGGGGAGGACGTCGGCGACGACGCGTTTCACATAAGTATGGAGCTCGGCCTCGCGGTCACCCTCGTCATAGCCCTTGGCATGCTGGGTCGAGACGACGATCGCGGTCGCCGCGACCGGCTTGCTGTCCTCGTAGCGCAAGGTCACCTGGCTCTTGGCGTCGGGCTCAAGGAACGGCGCCGCGCCCGAATGGCGGTCGGCGGCCATGCGCTCAAGGATCTTGTGGCTGTAATAGAGCGTGGCGGGGAGGAGTTCGGGGGTCTCGTCGCTGGCATAGCCGAACATGATGCCCTGGTCGCCCGCGCCTTCATCCTTATTGCCAGATGCATCGACGCCTTGCGCGATATGCGCCGACTGGGGGTGGAGCCGATTGATGAATTCGAACGTCTCCCAGTGAAAACCGTCCTGCTCGTAACCGATGCGCTTGACCGTCGCGCGGACCGCGTCGTGGATTTCCTGCTCGACGCCGGGCGCCCAATTGCCCGCTACATCCATGATCCCGCGGCCGCGGATTTCGCCCGCCAGCACAACCAGATTGGTGGTGCACATCGTCTCGCACGCGACCCGGGCTTCGGGGTCTTTCGACAGGAACAGGTCGACGATGGCGTCGCTGATCTGGTCGGCGACCTTGTCGGGATGGCCTTCGGAGACTGATTCGGAGGTGAAAAGATAGGAGCTGCGCATCGGCGGCAAATGTCCTTTTGGGGATATAAGGAAAGCTTTATATGACTGCGCTTTAGCGGCGGCTCCGGCCCAGTGCAATCGCCGAAAACAGCAGC
>JBDSOV010000183.1:0-5505 GCA_039914575.1 Sphingomicrobium sp. | reverse complement strand
GGCGATGCGATCACGATCGTCACCTGGGGCGCGATGGTGCCGCGCTGCGAGGCAGCGGTTGAGGGGATCAGCGCCGATGTGATCGATTTGCGGACATTGATGCCGTGGGACAGCGTCGCGGTGCTGGACAGCGTGCGGCGGACGCGGCGCTGCCTGATCGTGCACGAGGATTTGCGCACCGGCGGGTTCGGGGCGGAGATTGCTGCGGTGGTTGCCGACGAAGCCTTCCTCGACCTCGACGCGCCGGTGGCGCGGGTGACGATGCCCGACATCCCGAGCCCGCATCACCCGAGCCTGCTGGAATATGCGCTGCCGTCGGTCGAGCGAATCCGCGCCGAGATCGACCGGCTGGTGGGGTTCTGATGTCCATCGAAATCCGCGTTCCCGATGAGCAGGAAGGCACCAAGGCGGTGGTCCGCGCCTGGTTGAAGCGCGTTGGCGATGTGGTCGCGGTGAATGATCCGTTGGTCGAGCTGGAAACCGACAAGGTGACGCAAGAAGTGCCGTCGCCGGCGGCGGGGGTGCTGAGCGAGATATTGCTGGATACGGACGCCGAGGCGGTGCCGGGGGCATTGTTGGGGCGGATTAGCGCCGATGCTCCTCCGACCCCGTTTTTGTCGAGCGAAGTCGAGACACCTGCCGCGCCGAAAGAGCGTCCCTCGACTTCGCTCGGGACAAACGGGATGGGGGAGATACGACTTTCGCCGTCCGTGAAACGTGCCCTTCGCCACCATCGAATCGATCCGGGCCAACTTACCGGCACCGGGCGCGACGGTCGGATTACGCGGGAGGATGTCGACAAGGTTATTGGAGGCGAAAGCAGCCCCGCGACGCACGACATTCCGCATGACCGGATGCGGCTCAAGATCGCCGAAAATATGGTTCGCGCGGTATCCGAAGCGCCGCATGTCACCGCATTGTTCGAAGCCGATTTTTCGGCGATCGCGGCGCACAAGGCCGCGCTTGCCGAGCGGGGCGTGAAGCTCAGTTACACCGCTTATCTGGTCAAGGCGGCCGCCGAGGCGATGACCGTGGCACCGGCGATCAACGGGCGGTGGGAGAGTGACCGGATCGCGATTGCATCGACGATCAACATCGGGGTCGGCACTGCGCTTGGCGACAAGGGGCTGGTGGTGCCGGTGGTCAAGGATGCCGGGGCGCTGAGCCTTGAAGCGATGAGCGAGCGGCTCACTGACCTCACGGCGCGCGCGCGCAGTGGCAAGCTGACCGGCGCCGACGTCTCGGGGGGCAGCTTCACCATCTCCAACCACGGCGTGTCGGGCAGCCTGCTCGCGTCGCCGATCATTCTCCATGCGGGTCAGGCCGCGATCCTTGGCGTGGGCAAATTGGAGAAGCGCGCCGTCGTGCGCGAAGTCGATGGCGAGGATGCAATCGTGATCCGGCCAATGGCCTATGTCACGCTGACCATCGACCACCGCGTGGTCGACGGCCACCAGACCAATGCATGGCTCAGCCGCTTCGTCGACATCCTCGAGAATTGGCCGGCCGCCTAGACATCTCGACTCTCGATTGATTTGAGTTAAACAAATGCCGTCCGCGCTGCGTTCCGCCCGGTCGAGTCGTCCTTTTGCGCAACCGGGGGGCAGCGCGCGCAATGATCTTCAATTCGCTGACGTTCGTCGCATTTTTCCTGATCGTGCTGGCGGTGTGGCAGCTGCGTGTGCCGTGGACGGCACGCAAGGTTTTCCTGCTGGTTGCCAGTTACGTCTTCTACGCGGCGTGGAATCCGCCATTCGTCATCCTGCTGTGGATTTCCACCGTGGTCGACTGGTGGGCGGCGCAGGCGATGGTCAAGTCCGAGCGGCCGCTGACCCGCAAACTGTGGATGCTGGCCTCGGTCGTGGTCAACCTCGGCATGCTGGCGTTCTTCAAATATGGCCAGTTCCTGCTCGACAATTTCATCGCCATCGCGGGCTCGTTCGGGATCGACTACCAGCCCGCGGCCTATGCCATCGTCCTGCCGGTAGGGATCAGTTTCTACACCTTCGCGACGCTTAGCTATACGCTCGACGTCTATTTGCGCCGCGCCAAGCCGGCCAAGAATTTCCTCGATTATGCGTTGTTCGTGACCTTCTTCCCGCACCTTGTGGCGGGGCCGATCATGCGCCCGACCGAGCTAGTCCCGCAATTCGCCGAGCCCAAGCGCGCCAACAAATCGATGCTGTTGTTCGGGCTGGCGCTGGTGACGCTCGGTCTGTTCCAGAAGGTAGTGCTGGCCGACGGCTTCCTCGGGCCAGTGGTCGAAAAGGTTTATGATGCCCGCGAGGGCGTGCCTCTAATGCTCGACGCTTGGGTCGCGACGTTGGCGTTCAGCGGGCAGATCTTCTGCGATTTCGCGGGCTATTCGACCACCGCGATCGGGGTCGCTTTGTGCCTCGGATTCGCGATGCCTGACAATTTCCGCTTTCCCTATGCGGCGATCGGATTCTCCGATTTCTGGCGGCGGTGGCACATCACCTTGTCGAGCTGGCTGCGCGACTATCTGTACATTCCGCTGGGCGGCAACCGCCACGGCGAGGCGCGGACCTATATGGCGCTGGCGGGCACGATGCTGCTCGGCGGGCTGTGGCACGGCGCCGCCTGGACGTTCGTCGTGTGGGGCGGGCTGCATGGCCTGTATCTGTCGGCAGAGCGATGGCTCAAGGGGCGGTTTGCGGGCTATCGACCGGGTCGGGGGATGTTGGTCGCGTTCGGCGCACTCACCTTCGTGCTGATCAATCTCACCTGGGTATTCTTCCGCGCCAAGGATTTTTCGGTCGCGGCGACAATGTTGACCTCGATGGCCGGAATGGCGGTCAAGCCGATCGGAATGATCGCCGCGCTGCCGATGATTTACGCAATGGTGATCGTGGCCGGGATCGTCGGCACTCACTGGGCGATGCGCGACAAGACGCTGGAGATCGCAATCGAACGGACTCCAGCGTGGCTGATCGGTGCGGTGTGGTCCTTAATGGCGATCGCGATCGTCGCAGAACAGGGGAAAGGCAGTGCCTTCATCTACTTCCAGTTCTGAGCCCAGAGGCGTTATGAAGCACGAGGGCGCACTTCCCGCCGGGCTGAGGCTGACCGCGTCGGACCGGCCGGGCGAGGCGCAGCCGGTGCCGGTGCGCGATATTCCCAGGCAACCATGGGGCCGGATCATGGGGTTCGTCGCGGTTGCTCTGGCACTTGGTATCGTCGGATTGGAGGCCAATGCCCGGCGCATCGGGCTTCGCGCCGGGGATCTCGACAATAGCGAGGTGGCGTGGGTCAAGGAGCGGATTCGTTCGGACAGTGCCAACGTCGCGATCGTCGGCGATTCGCGAATCCTGTTCGATACCGACCTCGACCGGTTCGAGGCGCTGACCGGCGAGCGCCCGGTCCAGCTGGCAATCCACGGGACGAGCGCGCTGACGCTGCTCGAGGATGCCGCGAGTAACGAGAATTTCCGCGGGTTGCTGATCGTCGGGATGGCCGACACGATGTTCTTCCAGCCGTTCGATGGTTATGGCGGCTATGTGAAGCGGCGCGGCGATTTCACCTCGCCCTCGGGCCGGCTGGGGATCGAGATCGATCATATCCTCCAGCGCCGCCTGGCGTTTCTCGATTCCAACTATCGCCTGAGCGTCGTCGCGCATCGCCTCGATCCCGATTTCCGGCCCGGGGTCGAAGGGCCCAAGCATGACATCTGGAAGGTCCAGGAAGTGGGCGAGAATCGGGCGACGTCGATGTGGCCGCGGGTCGAACATGACCTGGCCTATCGCGCCCGCACCCGCTGGGCATGGAAGGGGTTCAAGGAAAAATATCCGTACACGCCGCAACTGATCGCCAAGGGCCAGGCGCGGGCGGCCAAAGCGGTCGCCGCGATCCGCGCGCGGGGCGGCGAAGTGGTGTTCGTGCGGCCGCCGTCGGCACCGCAGCTTCGGGTCAATGAGGAAGCGCAATTGCCCAAGGCGAAGGGGTGGGACGCGTTGTTGCGGGGCACGAAGGCGGTCGGCGTTCACATGGACGATTTGCCGGACGCGGTGCAGGGGCTGACCTTGCCCGAATGGTCGCATCTCAACCGGCAATGCGCGACTGTGTTCACCGATGCCTATGTGCGGGCGCTGGCGGCCCGGACGCCGCGCATAAAATTGCGCGCCGATGCCCCGCCGCCGCTGACGAGAGACAATTGCGTTCCCAAAGCATCCTGAAGAAAATGGCGCACCCGACAGGATTCGAACCTGTGACCCCTGCCTTCGGAGGGCAGTACTCTATCCAGCTGAGCTACGGATGCGTGGCGCCCATCTAGCCGCGCGCCAGCGTTCGGGCAACAGGGTCAATGGCTGAGAAAGGTGTTGAGCTCGGCATGAAGCGCGTGACGGGCGCGGCCGACGATCATCCCGACATGGCCCGAGGCGATGGTCGAGACGGTGCCGACCGGGGCAGTCGCGGCGGGGACGATGTGGTCGTTGGCCGCGATCAGGTGAAGCACGGGAGCCGACGGCCGCTCTGCCGCCTGCCTGTCGCCGACGCGCCATTCGCCGCGGCCGGGCAGATCGGCGCCGAACAGATCTTCGACCAGTTCGCGCGCCGCCGCGAGCGGGAGCGGTTCGCCTTCATTGGCCCAATCCTCAAGCATAACGAAACGTCTGGCCTCGTCGCTGGCCGGGTCGAGCTCGGCGAAATGCGCGAATTTGGCAACGGTACGCCCCGGATCGAGCGCCCAGAAGGCGGCTTGCAACACCTCCATCGGCAGCGCACCGAGGCTGGCGGCAGGACCGCGCGCACCATTCCAGATGCGGGCCAGCGCGGCGCGCGCCTCGTCGGAATAAGCCGAGAAATGCCACGGCGCGGCGAGAGTCGCGAGGCGGTCGATCCTGGTCAGGCCGGCGGCGGCGATCGCCATCGTCCCGCCAAGGCAATAGCCGAGCAAGGCGGGCGGTTCGTCGAGCCCTTCGATCAGCGGCACGAGGATCGATTCGATGTGGCCGGCGATGCTCAGGTTTGCACGCTCGCTCGCCTTGCCCCAGTCGAGCAAGAGCACCCGGCGGTGTGCGGTCAGTGCCGCGGCGAGCGAGGTATCGCGGTCGAGATCGAGGATGTGCGGCGGGTTGATCAGCGACGGCACCAACAGCAGCGGCGGGCCGGTGCCACCGTGGTCGCGAAGGCAAGAGCCACCGATTGTCGCGACCGATGGCGGCTGCGGCGAACGCGTGAGCCGCACCGCATCGGCGTATAGGTCGAGCCCGGCGAGCGCCTTTCGTGCCAGCGCCGGATTGTGCGCGCTTTCCTGGCGGACGAGGGCGAGGAACAGCGGCAACGGACGCGGCGAATGATGCGTTTCGCGGGCTTGTTGCAGCGCGGCATGACGCGGTGCTAGATTGCCATCCGCATCAGGAGCGCTGTTCATGGGTAAGTCGTCGGGCAAGGTCACCATCAAGAAATACGCCAACCGGCGATTATATGACACCGAAAGCTCGAGCTACATCACGCTCGACCGATTGGGGGCGATGATCCGCGAGG
>JBDSOV010000175.1:0-2832 GCA_039914575.1 Sphingomicrobium sp. | reverse complement strand
CGACCGGGCAATTGGGGGTGGTAAGTGTCATCGACACGATCGCATCGCCATCGGCGTCGACCGCGACATCGTAGATCAGCCCGAGCTCGTAAATGTTGACCGGAATCTCGGGATCGTAGATCGACTTCAATGCCTCCACCACGGCTTCCTGCAGGTCGCCGCCTGGGCCTGAGGGATCGGGTTCGGACTTTTTCTCGGCGAGAAAACCAGTGAGATAATCGCGCTTGCGCTCCACTTCGGGAGTGAGACGGGCGCGCGGCGGCGTGTCGACCGCTTCGACTTCCTCGACCTCGATCTTCTTTTCCTCGCCCATGCTCATCCGAATATCCGCTTCACTGTGTGCAGGCCCTGAACTAGCGCGTCGATGTCCGATGTGTCGCTGTGCGCGGCGAAGCTGGCACGGGCGGTGGCGGGGACGCTGAGCACTTCCATCAGCGGCTGCGCGCAATGGTGCCCGGCGCGAACCGCGACGCGCTCGTCATCCAATATGGTGCCGATGTCGTGCGGATGCACCCCGGCGACAGCGAAGCTGACGATCCCGGCGCTGTCTTCGGGGCCGAACAAAGTGACGCCGGGGATCGAGCGAAGCGCGGCGCGGCACTCTGTCACCAGCGCGAGTTCATGCGCGTGGAGCGCGTCGAGGCCAATGCCTTGGGTCCAGTCGATCGCGGCGTGGAGTCCGATCGCGCCGACGATATGCGGGGTGCCGGCTTCGAACCGCGCGGGGGCATCGAGGTAGGTGGTCTTGGCAAAAGTCACCTGGTCGATCATCGCCCCGCCACCCTGATAGGGAGGCATCGCATCGAGCAGTTCGGCACGGCCCCATAAGCAGCCGATCCCGGTCGGGCCGTATAATTTGTGGCCGGAGAAGACGTAAAAATCGCAGCCGATGGCGGCGACGTCGACCGGCAATCGCGGCGCAGCCTGGCAACCGTCGAGCAGCAGTATCGCGCCAACCTTGTGCGCGATGCTTGCAGCGCGGGGCGCGTCGAGGATCGAGCCGAGCACGTTCGAAACATGGGCGAAAGCGACCACGGCGTGGCTCTCGTTCGCCATCCGCTCCGCCGCGTCGAGGTCGATCCGGCCATCGTCGGTCAACGGGACGACATCGATTTCGTAACCCGCAATCTGCCACGGGACGATGTTCGAATGGTGCTCCAGCGCCGACAGCAGAACGCGCTTGCGTGTTCCGTTGGCAAAGCGCGCCGCGACCAAATTGATCGCCTCGGTCGCGCCGCGGGTGAAAATGAGTTCGCTTTCGTCGCCGCCGATCAGCGACGCGGCTGCGGCGCGGGCGGCTTCGAAGCTGTGGGTCATCGCCGCTGAGCGTTCGTAGACCCCGCGATGGACGGTGGCGTAATCGCGGCCATAGGCGTTGGCGATGGCGTCGATCACCGCCTGCGGTTTCTGCGCGGTGGCGGCGGAGTCGAGGTAATGCCAGCCGGCGATCGCGGGGAATTGATCGCGGACCGACAGCGCCGAGTTGAGGCGGGTCTCGACGTTCATGCCACCCTCTTCAGCGCAGTGCGCGCAAGCTCGGCAATGCCCTGGTCGTCGCCCTCAATCGAGTCCCACAGACCGCCGACGAAGCCCTCAAGCAACAGCGCACGGGCACTGGCCGGGTCGAGCCCGCGCGTAGCGGCGTAGAACAGCTGGTCGCGGTCAAGTTCGCCAACAGTCGCGCCATGCGCGCACTTCACATCGTCGGCGTAAATCTCCAGCTCGGGCTTGGCGTTGGCGCTCGCGCCGCGGTCGAGCAGCATCGCTTTCACCGATTGCACCGAGTCGGAGTGTTGGGCGTCACGCGCCACCGCGACCTTGCCAAGGTACGACCCGACTGCCTTGCCGCCGAGCACGCTGCGAATGACTTGCCGCGACGTGGCCGACGGTTCGACATGGCGGACGATGGTGACGATTTCGAGGTTGCTCGAACCGCCGCCGATGTTGGCGGCGTGGAGCGAAAAATCCGCGCCTTCGTGCAACGAAACATCGAGTTCGATCCGCCCGTAATGCGATGCATTGTTGAGCGCGAATATGCTCGCTGACGCGCCGGCGTGGAGCGTCAGTTCGACGCGGCGAACTTGCACGTCGTCGCCGTTCGGCAGCCAGATTTGCTGCAGCTTTTGCTGCGCAGCAATTTCAATGATTTCGGGCTCGGCCAGCTCGCTCCACACCGACGCCAATGCCTCGATGTCGGCATAGCGAAACGCTTCAAGCCTGCTGGTCGGGAGCGCGGTCAAGCGGCGGCCTCCACATAGCCTTCGCGCTCGAGTTCGTGCGCCAGTTCCGGCCCGCCCGAACGGACGATCCGCCCCTTGTTCAGCACATGCACCCGGTCCGGCGTCACATAGTCCAACAGCCGCTGGTAATGGGTGATCAGCAGAACCGACTTGTCGGGTGCGCGCATGATCGTGTTGATCCCCGCGCCGACCGCTTTGAGCGCGTCGATGTCGAGCCCGCTGTCGGTCTCGTCGAGGATCGCCAGGCGGGGCGCCATGATGCCCATCTGGACCATCTCGGCGCGCTTCTTCTCGCCGCCCGAGAAACCGACATTGACCGGGCGCTTGAGCATGTCGGAGTCCATGCCGAGCGTCGCCGCCTGGGCCTTGGCGAGGCGGATGAATTCGGCGCCCGACAGCTCCTTCTCGCCCCGCGACCGGCGCTGTGAGTTCAAGCTTTCGCGCAGGAACTGGAGGTAGGACACGCCGGGGATTTCGACCGGATATTGGAAGCCGAGGAACAGCCCGGCGGCAGCGCGCTCGTGCGGTTCCATTGCAAGCAGATCGAGCGCCTCCCCACGACCGTTTGTGTCGAGCGAAGTCGAGACACGTC
>JBDSOV010000172.1:0-6083 GCA_039914575.1 Sphingomicrobium sp. | reverse complement strand
CGACCGGGCAGAAGATCGCTTGAAGAATTCGCTCCTCCCCCTTGGGGGGGGCGCTGAGCGCCGGAGGAGTATGTCCTCGCCGCACCAACCCCTCCGTCAGCCTGCGGCCGCCACCTGCAGGAGCGAGGGCCCGCTGACCGGATGTTAACCGTGCCACGCTAGGATGCGCGGCATGGGCAGGGTGATTTCCTTCGAGGAGCGCGCGGTGGCGCGATTGCGCGACCGGCTGGGCGAGGCGGAGAGTGCGCGCGCCGATTTGCTCGCCTTCGCGCGCGGCCATTCGGGCGCGGTGGCGTCGATCCATCGCGCGGTGCTCAGCGCACTCGAAGCCACCAGCCTCGATGAAATGCTCCGCACCGTCACCTGCGACTGGCCCGACGTCCTCGGGCTCGATGCAGTGGTGCTGGCGATCGTCGTCGGCGACCAGGCCTTCCGCGCCGACCGCTGCGGGGTAAATGTGATGGCGCGGCCGATCGTCAATCGCGCGATGCAGTCGCTCGGCGCGGTCGAATTGCGCAATGTGGAGCGCGGCCATCCATTGTTCGGCGAAGCGGCTGGCGAGGTGCGATCCGAAGCGCTGATCCGGATCGATTCGCCCGCGCCCTTGCCCTACGGCTTGCTGGCGCTCGGCCAGCATGGCGCGCAATCGATCGAAACTCCGCATGGCGCCGATCTATTGCTGTTCCTTGGGGCAAGCCTCGCCGCTATGATCCGGCGATGGGCGATGACCGAACCGATCAAGAGCTAGCTGATCACCCGGCGCGGACGCTGGCCGCGCGCTGGCAATCCTTCCTGTCGCACGATCGCCGTCGCTCGCCGCATACGGTGCGCGCCTATGTCGCTACCGCGCATCGCTTCATCGACTTCATCGGCAGCTATCGCGGCGAGGAGATCGGGCGGTTCGGGCTGCTCAATATCGTCGCGGCGGATTTGCGCGCGTTCCTCGCCGAACGACGCGGCGGGGGGCCAAATGGTCAGGGTCTGGGCCCGAGTAGTGCGGCGCGTGAAATGTCGGCGGTGCGCGCGTTCCTGACCTTTGCCGCCGAAGATGCCGGAAATGTCGCGCAACTGCCGCGCACCCGCGCCCCCAAGCGACCGCGCACCCTGCCGCGCCCGGCCAGCCCGGAAGATGTCATGGCGCTGGCCGAGGACGCCGGGGCGGCCTCGGCCGATTGGGTCGGCGCGCGCGACATGGCGATCCTTCTCTTGCTTTACGGATCGGGGCTGCGAGTGGCCGAAGCGATGTCGCTGACCGCCAACGTGCTGCCGATCGGGCGGACGCTGCGGGTCACCGGCAAGCGCGGCAAGACCCGCGTGGTGCCGGTGATCGAAGCGGTGCGCGAGTCGATCGCAGCTTATGCCTCGAGATGCCCGTGGCCGCTGGTCGGGACGGCGCCATTGTTCGTCGGGGTGCGCGGCGGGCCGCTCAACGCGGATCTGGTGCGGCGAGCGGTGCGTAGCGCGCGGCACCGGCTTGGGCTGCCCGATACGCTGACGCCGCATGCATTGCGCCATAGCTTCGCGACGCATTTGCTGGCCGGGGGGGCGGACTTGCGCTCGCTCCAAGAATTGCTTGGTCATGCCAGCCTGTCATCGACCCAGATCTACACCCAGGTCGATGCCGCGCAATTGCTCGACATTTACCGCTCGGCGCATCCAAGGGCTTGAGCGCTAGCGGCGATTGGTGTCGTCGGGGGCGGGCTTGATGCGCCGGTGAGTCCATAAGCGGTAGAGATAGCCGATCACGAGCAGGGCCAGGATGGCGTTGGCTGCGGGGCCGATTACCGAGTCGATGTCGCGGTAATTCTCGCCCAATTTGTAGCCCGCGCCGGCGAGCAGGGCGGTCCAGCCGGCGGTGCCCAGTGTCGAGGCCAGGACGAAGGTGCGAAAGCGCATCTTGAGCAGCCCGGCAGGGACCGAGACGAGGCTGCGCACGGTCGGCAGCAAGCGGCCGAGGAAGACAAAGAAGGTGCCGTTGACCCGGAACCAGCGTTCGGCGCGTTCGAGCTCGGCCCAGGTCACCGTCAGCCAGCGGCCCCAGCGGCGCACGATCGGCTCAAGCCGGGCAATGCCGAGCGCGCGCGCGGCGAGATACCAGATGATATTGCCGAGCATCGCGCCGGCGGTGCCGCTGGCGACGACCAGCCCGTAATGGAGCTTGCCCTGGCCCGCCGCGACACCGGCGACCGGCATGATCACCTCCGACGGGATCGGCGGGAAGATGGTCTCGAGGAACATCAGGAAGCCGATGCCGAGATAGCCCGATTGCTCGATCAGGCGGATGACCCAGTCGGCCATGGCTCAGCCGGCCCGGGTGACGCGATGAGCAGCGAGGCGGGCGTCGATCGCGTCCCAGATCAACGCCGGAGTGTCGCTGCCGTTGAAGCGGTCGATCGCGACGATTCCGGTGGGCGAGGTGACGTTGATTTCGGTCAGCATCCCGCCGATCACGTCGATTCCGACGAACAGCAGGCCACGTGCGGCAAGCTCGGGCCCGAGCGCCGCGCAGATTTCCTGTTCGCGGGCGGAGAGTTCGGTCTGCTCGGCGGTGCCCCCGGCGGCGAGGTTAGAGCGGATTTCCCCGGCAGACGGGCGGCGGTTAATCGCCCCGGCGACCTTGCCGTCGACGAGGATGATGCGTTTGTCGCCCTCGGCCACCGCGGGGAGGAACGCTTGGGCGATATAGGGCTCGCGCCACACCGCGCCGAACAGTTCGGCGAGTGCGGCAAGGTTGGACCCGTCGCGGCCAATGCGAAACACCGCCGCGCCGGCATTGCCGTGGAGAGGCTTCATCACAATCTCGCCGTGCGCCGCGTGGAAAGCGCGAAGTTCGGCCAGCGAGCGGGTGATCAATGTGGGTGGCATGAAACGCGCATAATCGAGCACGAACAATTTCTCGGGGGCGTCGCGGACCGAGCGCGGATCGTTGACCACCAATGTCTCATCGGCGATCCGCTCGAGCAGGTAAGTGGCGGTGATGTAGCCAATGTCGAACGGCGGATCCTGGCGCATCAGGACGACGTCGACGTCGCGGCCGAGGTCAAGCGTGACCGGGTCGCCGGCGGTGAAATGATTGCCAGCCTCGGGGCGCACTTCGACGGCATAGGCATGAGCGCGGACGCGACCGTCCTGGTAGCTCAGCGCGTCGGCCGGATAGTGGAATAATCTATGCCCGCGTGCCTGGCCGGCGAGCATCAGCGCAAACGTCGAATCGCCGGCGATGGCGATCGATTCGATGGGATCCATCTGGACGGCAACGCTTAGGCTCATGCGACAAGGCGCCTAGTCATCAGTGGCGGCTTTGTCACCCTTGCCAGACGTTGGCGAGGTGCAGCGGAAGGCGGCGCGGCACGATGAAGATGGCATCGATGCGGATGTCGTCGCCGGGGCGGGCGTAGCGCGGAGCGAGTTGCTCGGCGGCAAAAGCAACGCGGCGCAGGCGATATTGGTCGAGCGCGAAGGCGGCGGCGTCGGCGGTGGCGCGTTGCTTGACCTCGACGAAGGCGATCAACTTGCCGCGCCGGGCGACGAGATCGACCTCGCCGCCGCGCACCTTGACTCGCCGGGCGAGGATCCGCCAGCCGTGGAGCCGAAGCCACCAGGCGGCGAGAGTCTCGGCGCGGCGACCGCGCTGCTCGGCGCGATGGCGGTTCAGTTGCCGCCGCCGAGCGCAAGCGCGCGGGCGTAGGCGCGCTTGCGGGGGATGTTAAGGCGTTCCGCCACATCCTTGGCAGCGCGCGACGGGGTGAGGGTTTCGAGCGCGGTTCGAAGGGCAGCATCGAGCGCATCGTCGCTGGCGGCTTCCTGCTCGGCGGGCGGGCCGACGACGATCACGATTTCGCCGCGCGGCGGGGTTTCGGCGTAGCGAGCGGCGAGCTCGGCAAGCGGGCCGGTGACGGTCTCCTCGTGCAATTTGCTGATCTCGCGGATCACCGCTGCATCGCGCGGGCCAAGGCCGTCGGCGAGCGCGGCCAGGCTTTCGCCAAGGCGCGGGCCGCTTTCGTAAAACACCAGGCTGGCGCGGAGGGCGGCGAGTTCGGCGATCGAATCGGCGCGCGCCTTGGCCTTGGGCGGCAGGAAGCCGGCGAACAGGAAGCGGTCGGTGGGGAGACCGGACAGGGTCAGCGCAGCGATTGCGGCGCAGGCGCCGGGGATGGTGTGCACCGCATAGCCCGCGGCGCGCGCGGCGCGGACCAGTTTGTAGCCGGGGTCGGAAATGAGCGGGGTGCCGGCGTCGCTGACCAGTGCCACCGCTTCGGTCCCCAGCCGGGCGAGGATGCGCATCCGTTCGGATTCCCTACTATGGTCGTGATAGACCGCCATTGGCGCGGTCGCCTGGACGTGGGCGAGCAGTTTGGCGGTGACGCGCTTGTCTTCGGCGAGGATCAGGCTGGCCCCGCGCAGGGTCGTGACGGCGCGCGTTGTCAAATCGGAAAGATTGCCGATCGGCGTGGCGACGATATACAGGCCTGGGGTGAGGGGATCAGACATAGCAGGACCAGTCATGGCATTTTCCCTCAAATCCCGGCAAGCGCGACGCGCATCATATCTGATAATCGCTGCCTGCGCCCTCGCGCTGGCGAGCTGCCAGGGCCGTGCGCCGATGCGTCCCGTCGGCCCAGCGACGGTCGGCCCGCGCGACGATGTCGATGCGCCGCGCCACCGGGTAGCGCTGATCATCCCGCTGACCGGCGAAGATGGCGGGGTCGGCACCTCGATCGCCAATGCTGCCAATCTTGCCTTGATGGACAGCGGCGATCGCTCGATTCGCCTGCAGACCTACGACAGTTCGGGTGGCGCGGCGGCGGCGGCCGAGCGGGCGATCGCCGAGGGCGCAGAATTGATCCTCGGGCCGTTGCTGGCAGAGGACGTGCGCGCGGTGACCCCGGTGGCGCGGCGGGCGAACGTGCCGGTGGTGGCTTTCTCCAACGACAGCAATGTCGCGGGTGGCGGCACCTATATCCTCGGCTTCACGCCGGGCCAGGCGATCGATCGGGTGGTGCGTTTCAGCCGTGGCAAGGGCGCGGCGCGGTTCGGGGCGCTGGTCCCGACCGGGCTGTACGGCCAGCGCGCGGCGCAGGCGATGCTCGGCTCGGTGCGTTCGTCGGGCGGGCAAATGGCGGGACTGGAAACCTTCAACCGCTCGGCAGCGGCGGCACGATCGGCGGCGATGGCTCTCAATGGAAAGGGCAATATGGACTCAGTACTGATCGCCGACAGCGGCAAGATTGCGGCGGCTGCGGCAGCGGCGCTGCGCCCCGGGCCGCGACTGCTTGGCACCGAATTATGGGCTGGCGACCGGACGCTCGGCCAGACTGCGCGATTACGCGGCGCTTATTATGCTGCGGCACCCGATGCGCGCTTCATCCAGCTCGTGGGGCGCTACAAGGCGCGCTACGGCAAGACCCCGTACCGGCTCGGCAGCCTCGGTTATGATGCGGTGCTGCTGACGGTGCGATCGGCGCGGGTGTGGCCGGTCGGTCGCCCGTTTCCGGCGCGAAGCCTGGTCGATCGCGACGGTTTTGCCGGAGTGGACGGGATTTTTCGCTTCGGACGCGATGGCATAGCCGAGCGATCGCTCGAAGTCCGCCAGGTCACTGCGACCGGAACCACGGTGGTGTCCCCCGCGGCCACCAGCTTCGCAAACTAAGCCACTTGAAACATTGCTGTAATGGGATCATCCTCCGCTTCGAATGAATCGGAGGAGGGGTCGATGATTTCTTTGTTTGTCGCCTCGGCGATCGGGCTGACCGCGATGCAGGCGGGGATCGATGTGCCGCGCAAGAATTTGGGCACCTGCCTGAGCAGTGCGCTCGACGCCGCAATGGCCCAGAAAATCGCGGTGGCGGACTATGGCGCGTTCGTCCTCACGACGTGCGGTACGCAGGCCAACAGCCTGAAATCGGGGCTGGTCGGGTTCGACGTCAAAAATGGCATCAAGCGGACCCAGGCCGCGGCCGATGCGCAGGTGCAAATCGACGAATATTTCGCGATGGCGGCCGAACGCTATGAGTCGCGGGCGCCCAAGGTCAAGGCGGTGGCGCCGACGCCAACTCCGGCGCCGAACCCGGTTCCCCCGCCCA
>JBDSOV010000097.1:0-2510 GCA_039914575.1 Sphingomicrobium sp. | reverse complement strand
TGGCGACCGCCGGGATCATCTCCTCGACGATCATTTTGACATAGGCTTCGCGGTCGACACCGGGCGGAAGCGCATGGGCGGCGAGCAGGGTTGGCACGATCCGCACCGGCTCGTCGCGGCCGATCGCGTGGGCCGCATTGAGCAGGCGAATTTCGGACGCAGTGTCGAGCCCGTAGCCCGACTTGATCTCGACCGTCGTCACCCCGCCAGCCATCAGCGCGTGCAGACGCCGCCGCGACTGATCGCGGAGTTCGTCGGAGCCCGCCGCTTTGGTCGCGGCGACGGTCGAGGCGATGCCGCCCCCGGTCTGTGCAATTTCTTCATAGGAAGCACCGGCGCGGCGCATGGCGTGCTCGCGCGCTCGTGTGCCGCCGAATACGAGGTGGGTGTGGCAATCGACCAGCCCCGGCGTGACCCACGCGCCGCCCAATGCGACCACTTCCTTGGCGCGGAAGCCGGCCAGTTCGGTGCGCTTGCCGACGCGGACGATGCGGCCATCGACGATCCCGATCGCGGCATTGGGGAACAGCCCGAGCGGGTTGCCCGGCTGCGGCACCATCGTCGCGACGTGGCAATCGGTGAGGAGGCGGTCCCACATGGTGGGTGGCTTTGGCGCTGCGCAATGCTAGTCGTCAAGCATGAGCTGGCCCAATCTTTCCGACCTGCTGGTCGCCGCCGACGGCCCCGAGGGTGCTGGCGCCGCGGTTGGGCTGGTCGGCGCGCCGCTCGCCGCCGGATCGGTCACGCCGGGGCGGTGCGATCTCGCGCCCGCCTTGCTCCGAGCGACGCTTCGGCGGATCGGGCGCTATGACATCGAGACGGGACGCGAACTGGCGAGCAGGATTGCAGATCATGGCGATGCGAGCATCAACGGGCTGAGCATCGAGCAAGCCACAGCGCCGATCCGCGACGCCTGCGCGGTGAGCGTGAACCGGCACCAGCTGACCTTGCTGGTCGGCGGCAATAACGCCGTCACGCGCCCCGCGGTGCTGGCGCTCGGGCTGCCGCTCGACCAGGTCGGGTTGATCACCCTCGACGCCCATTTCGACTTGCGCGACACGGACCGTGGGCTGGGCAACGGCAATCCGGTGCGCGCGCTGCGCGAGGATGGCTTGCCGGGACGGAACATTGCCCAGATCGGCCTCGCGCCGTTCGCCAACAGTGCGGCGATGCACCGCGATGCGGTCGACGGTGCGCATCTGGTGCTGACCATCGGTGAGGTGCGCAAAACGGGAATCGAAGCCGCGATTGCCAGCGCGCTGGCGCACGTCGCCCATTGCGCGGCAGTCGTCGTCGATTGCGATATCGATGTCATCGACCGCGCCCAGCTTCCAGGGGCGCCGGGGGCCAGGCCGGGGGGAATGAGCGCGAGCGACTTCTTCACCGCAACCCGGATGCTCGCCGCGGACCCCAAAGTTCGCCTGATCGACCTCACCGAATGGGACCCGCCGCTCGACCCGACCGACCTCAGCGCATTGGTCGCCGCGCGGTGGGTCGCGGAATGCTTGGCCGGGCTCGAGCGCAGGCCCGTTTAAGTGCCCTTCGGCAAGGGGTTTGAAATCCCCGATTGGGACGCTTGCGAGGTGACCCATGCGATTGACTCAGATTAATTATAGTTTCACCAATGTTAACGCGCATTTAGGCGAGTCGGACTCGGCCTAGCCTTTCGGTGCGTCCATGATTGGGGGATTGTGCATGGGGGCTCGGCAGTATTTTTCCGCGTTGGGGCTTGTAACCGCCGGGACCAGTGTGTTGGCGTCAGCGCCGACATTGGCGCAATCGATCGCGCCGACGCGCGACGAATTAACCAGGCCGCAGTCAGGCGCCACGCCGCCCAAGTCGACGCTCAATGTCGTCGGCGGGGTCGAGCGATCGCCGTGCCCGCTGGCCAATCCCGAATTTGCTGATGTCCGGGTTACCCTGTCCGACGTCCAGTTTAACAATCTCAAGGGTGCATCGGCGGGCGAAATGCGCCGCACCTGGGCCGATTTTGCCGGGAAAGACCAGCCGGTCGCTGTGATCTGCGAAATCCGCGATCGCGCCGCGACCTATTTGCGCGACAAAGGCTATCTCGCCGCGGTCCAGGTGCCGACCCAACGGATCGAGAATGGGATCGTCCGGCTCGAAGTGCTGTACGCGCGGGTGACGACGATTCGCGCGCGGGGCCAGACCGGCGGCGCGGAAGCCAAGCTGGCGGGTTATTTGTCCAAGCTGACCGAAGATGAAGTGTTCGACCGCAATCGCGCCGAACGTTACCTGCTGCTGGCGCGCGACATCCCCGGTTACAACGTCCAGCTGACGCTCAAGCCCACCGGCACCGCGCCGGGCGAGCTGATCGGTGAAGTGTCGGTCATTCGCCAACCCTATGCGCTCGACGCGGTGATCCAGAATCTCGCGGCAAGCGAGACCGGGCGCTGGGGAGGGCAGCTTCGCGGGCAAGCCTTTGGGCTGACCGGGCTTGGCGATTCAACCTTCGTCTCGGTTTATTCGACCCTCGACTTCAAGGAACA
>JBDSOV010000079.1:0-7400 GCA_039914575.1 Sphingomicrobium sp. | reverse complement strand
TTGACCAGCCGCGCGGCGGCGTCGGTGTCGCCTTGCTCGCGCCACGCCTTGGCAAGCATGAATTCTTCCTCGGGCGCGAGGATCGGAAACTTCTTGATCTCGGTCAGATAGCGATTGAGCCCGGCTTCCCCGCCCGCGGCGGGGATCGAGATCGCCCTTTTGCCCGGTGCTGTTGCCGTGCGTGATGTCACCGTGCGTGCCATTAAGTTAAGTCTCCCTGGGCCGAGACGCCGTCGCGGACGTTTCTAACCGTTGTAATCCTATACACCAAGTGCGCTGAACAGTTCCTGCATGTCCGACGGAAGGGCAGAAGCGAACGACAAACGGGCGTTCGTTACGGGGTGGACGAACCCCAGCGCCTCCGCGTGGAGCGCCTGGCGCCGGAACATGAGTCGCGCCAATAATTCGCGCTGGCGCTGTTTGGGCGAGCGGCCATAAACCGGATCGCCTAGCAACGGATGGCCGATCGACGCGAGATGGACGCGCACCTGGTGGGTGCGCCCGGTCTCGAGCCGGCATTCGACCAGCGCCGCATCGCGGAGCGCCGTGCGCAGCTTCCAATGGGTCACCGCGCGCTTGCCGCGACCGCTTTTGACCACCGCGACCTTCTTGCGGTCGGTTTCGGAGCGGGCGAGCGGGGCATCGATTGTGCCGCTGAGCATCACCGGCACCCCGGTGACGATCGCGGCATAGACCCGCTCGATGCTGTGATCGGCGAATTGGCGCGACAGGCGCTCGTGCGCGACATCGCTCTTGGCGACCAGCAGCAGGCCGGAGGTATCTTTGTCGATACGATGGACGATCCCGGGGCGGGCAACCCCGCCAATGCCCGACAGCGACGGGCCGCAATGGTGGAGCAAGGCGTTGACTAAAGTGCCGTTGAAATTACCCGCGGCGGGGTGGACCACCATCCCGGCGGGCTTGTCGATCACCAGCAGATGTTCGTCTTCGAACACCACCACCAACGGGATATCCTGTGCTTCATTATGCGCCGCGGCGGGCTCGGGGACGGCGAGCGCGAAGGCTTCGTCTCCGCGCACTTTGGTGGCGGGATCGCGGTGGAGGGTGGCGCCGGCCGACAACGCACCGCTTTTGACCAGCACCTTCAACCGCTCGCGCGATAGCGACGGCAGCGCATCGGCCAGCGCGCGGTCGAGGCGCCAGCCAGCATGGCGCTGGTCGAGCGCGATAGCGATGATCTGATGCCCCCCGGTCACGATCGGGATATGGGGGCGGTCTTGGCGGGGTCAATGGCGTCTCGCATTTTGGGCGGGCCAGCCTTGCGATTTGATCAGGGGTGCCGCAACAAGCCGCGATGAACGCCACCGACCTTGCCAGCCTGCTCTGTTCGCGCCTTTGCCACGATCTGCTGTCGCCGGTCGGGGCGCTCAACAATGGGCTCGAGCTGATGGCCGACGAGCAGGATCCCGCGATGCGCGAACGGTGCATGGAGCTGCTCAACGAAAGCGCGCGGGCGAGTGCCAACAAATTGAAATTCTTCCGCCTCGCGTTCGGCGCGGCGGGCGGGTTCGGCGAGACGATCAGCACGCTAGAGGCGCATGCCGCGTTGGCTGGGCTGTTCGGGGCCGAGAAACAGCTCGAGCTGGGCTGGATCGTCGCCGGGGATGCGCTGCCCAAGGGCGCGGTCAAACTTTTGCTCAACCTGGCGCTGATCGCGGGCGATGCTCTGGTGCGCGGCGGGCGGCTCGATGTCGGGGCGGAGCGGGACGGGGAGCGCCTCGAGATCGTGATCCGCGCCGAGGGGCCGCGCATCCTGCTCGACCCGACCCTGCGCGAAACATTGACCAAGGGCAGCGCCGGCGGGACGGTCGAGCCGCGCGCCTCAGGGGCGTGGCTGGCGCATGCGCTGGCGACCGAGGCGGGGGGCGAAATCCGCCTGTCCGAGGCTAGCGCGCCGGTACTGATGATCGGGGCCACGCTGAAGGTCTGATCTCGGCTTGCATACTAACGGCGCATTAACCCTTTTCGACCCATAAGGCGCTTCAACGTGGGCGCAGGGTCAAAAGCAACATGGACGATCTGATTGCCGATTTCGTGGCGGAATGCCGTGAAATGCTGGACGCGCTCGGCGGCGAGATCGTCGCCTGGGAGGCCCAGCCCGACGATCGCGCCCGGCTCGATTCGATCTTCCGCTTCGTCCACACCGTGAAGGGTAATTGCGGCTTCTTCGAATTTCCGCGGCTCGAAGCGCTGAGCCATGCTGCCGAAGATGCGCTGGCCGATTGTCGTGCCGGACGCCGCATCCCCGACGGACCGTTGGTCAGCGCGGTGCTCGCGGTAATCGACCGGATCGGCGAAATGGTTGCCGCGATCGAAGCCGGCGAGGAATTTGCCGGCAGCAACGACAGCCTGCTGATCGAAGCGCTCGAGCCCGGCGCCGAGGGCCCGGCCACCACCGTCGTCACGATCGCCGATGGTAAGGTCGCCGCCGCGCCGCGCACCATCCGCCTGTCGGTCGAATTGCTCGACCGGGTGATGTCGGGCGTGTCGGACATGGTGTTGGCGCGCAACGAGCTGGCTCGCCGCCTGCGTGAGACCGACAGCGACGTCACGGTCGACAGTGCGTTCGAACGACTGTCCGGGATCATCGCCGAAATGCGCGACGCGATCACCCGCACCAGGATGCAGCGGATCGAAAATCTGTTTGTCGCCTTGCCGCGCATGGTCCGCGACTTGTCGGGCGAATTGGGCAAGCAGGTGCTGGTCGATATCGACGGCGGGGATGTCGAGCTCGATCGCGAGATGATCGAGATGATCCGCGATCCGCTAACCCACATCATCCGCAATGCCGTTGACCATGGCATTGAAAAGCCCGCTGACCGATTGAAGGCGGGCAAGCGCGAGATCGGCCTGCTGACCGTCTCGGCACGCCAGTCGGGCAACCAGATTTTGATCGACATCGTCGACGACGGCAAAGGCATTGACGGCAAGAAACTGGTCGAAAAAGCGCTCGCCGCAGGGACCATCGACGCGGCCGACGCCGCCAAGCTGACCGCCCGCGAACGGCTCGCGTTGATCTTCGAGGCGGGCCTTTCGACCGCCACGGAAGTGACATCAATTTCCGGGCGTGGGGTCGGAATGGACGTGGTCCGCTCCAACGTTGAGCGGATCGGCGGGATCGTCGAGGTCGACAGCAATCCCGGTCACGGTACGCGGATGACATTGCGCGTGCCGCTGACCCTGACCATCATCCCGGCGTTAACGGTGTCGATCGGCAGCCAGCATTTCGCCATTCCGCGCGCGGCAATCGAGGAGATTGTCCGCGCCAACGGCACCTCGGTCACGCTCGACAGCATCGGCGGCGCCGGCGTCGCCACGATCCGCGGTCGGCGCATGCCCGAAATCAGCCTCGCCGACGTGCTCGGCCTGGCCAGCGATGTGCCCGACGAGGAGCGCACCCTGGTCGTGCTCCGGCCTGCGGGCGGCGATCTCTACGCGCTCGCGGTCGACAGGATCCACGATCATGAGGAACTGGTGGTCAAGCCCGCCGCTCCGGCGGTGATGGCAACCAAACTCTATGCCGGGACGACCCTGGCCGACGACGGCAGCCCGATCCTGCTGTTCGACCCGGCCGGGGTGGCCGAAGTTGGCGGGGTCAAACTGGAAGCGCAGGAGCGCGCCGCCCGGATCGTCGAGGCGGCTTCGACCGCGACGCTACGCGACGACAATGTCCTGCTGTTCCGCGGGCTCGACGGCAATCGTCGCGCGATCCGGTTGGCGTTGGTAGACCGCATCGAGGAAGTCAGCCGCGAATCGATCCGCCAAGCTGCGGGCCAGCTCCGCGTCCAGCTTGGCGAGATCATCCTGCCGCTGGCCGGTGCCGAGGCGCTGGGTGCCAAATGGGACGAGAACGGCGACGACAAGGTTCGCGTGTTCCGCCTCAGCGATGGCACGCGCGAAATCGGCTATGTCTTCCGTGACGTCATCGATCTGATGACTATCGACCATGAAGTGATCCCGGCCGAACATCCTGGTGCGGTCAGCGGGGTCAGCCTGATCGGCGGTGAGCCGGCCGAGCTGGTCGATGCGCACTGGCTGTTTGCCCAACATCTCGGCGCCACCGCGCGCGCTTCGGCATATGCTGGCGAACAGCTGGTGTGCCGCCTGCCGTCGGACGATGCGTGGATCCAGAACATGCTCCGACCGATCGTCGAGGCCGCCGGTTATCTGGTGATCGACGAGCATGACGAACTGGTGCCCGACGTGGTGATCGCCTCTGGCCCGGGCGCGATCAACGACAGCCATGCCGACCGCACCCTGGTGCTGCGTGACGTGCCCGAAGCCAGCGCCGAGGACGGCAGCATCTATCGCTACGACCGCGCCGGCTTGCTCTTCGCGCTCAAGGCAGCAAGCGGAGGGAAGGGCCGATGAGCCAATTGCTATTGATCGTGTCGATCGGCGGAAGCCGGGTCGCGTTTCCCTCGGCTGCGGTCGAATCGGTGGTCGAGCTGGATACTTTGATCCCCGTGCCCCGCGCCGCAGCGCATGTCGCCGGCCTGTCGGCTCTGCGCAGTCGGGTCCTGACGGTGATCGATACCGTCCGCTCGCTCGATCTGGGCGAGAGCGATTGCTCCGACGGGATCCGCGAAGCCGCGGTGGTCGAACTCGACGGCCATCATTACGCGCTGATCGTCGACAGCGTCGAGGATGTTGTCGAGGCGATGTCCGATCCCACCCCGATCCGCGCCGCAATGGGCGAAGGCTGGGAACGGGTCGCGCTCGGCATGGTCGAGACCGAGGACGGTCCACTGCTGCTGGTCGATGTTGCGGCGCTGATCGCCGGACCGTCATCCGAGGCCCGCGCTGCTTAAATATCCGGCTTAAGCCTATGGTTACCCTTACGGTTTAGACCGGCCCTATATTGAACAGGATGTTGCAATGAAGACCTGCCTAATCGTCGACGACAGCAAGGTGATCCGCAAGGTCGCTCGCCATATCCTCGAAACCCTCGATTTCCAGGTCGATGAGGCCGGCGACGGGCGCGAGGCGCTGACCCGCTGCGAAGCGTCGATGCCCGATGTCGTCCTGCTCGACTGGAACATGCCGGTGATGAGCGGCATGGAATTTTTGAAATTGCTTCGTCAGCGCGGCCACAATGACCAGCCCAAGGTGGTGTTTTGCACCACCGAAAATGACATGGCGCACATTCGCGCCGCGCTCGAAGCCGGTGCCGATGAGTATGTGATGAAGCCGTTCGATCGCGAAACGCTCCACATCAAGTTGCAGCTCGTCGGCGTCGCCTGAAGGCGTCGGCATGACCACGGCGCTCGCCAAATCCGGTTCGGCCTATCGCGGTCTCGAGCTCCCACGAATCCGGCTGATGGTGGTCGACGATTCGATGGTCGCGCGCGCCGTTTTGTCGCGCATGATCGCGGCCGACGACGGGTTTGAGATCGTCGCCGTTGCGGGAACCGCCGAAGACGCAATCGTCGCGCTTGGCCAGGTCCGCGTCGACATCGTCCTGCTCGACCTCGAAATGCCCGGTGCGGGTGGGCTGAAGTCGATCCCCCAGATCCTCAAGGCGGCGCGCGGCGCTAAGGTGCTGATCGTCTCGTCACTGGCCGAGGAGGGGGCGGAGGAAACCGTCGCCGCGCTCGCGCTTGGGGCTGCCGATACCCTGCCCAAGCCCGGCACCGGCCGGTTCAACGGTCGCTTCTCCGAAGTTTTGCTCGGAAAGTTGCGCGCGCTCGGTCGCGCCGACATGCGCGGTACGGCCCGCGCGCCGCTGACTGATCCGGCGACAGCCGGGATGCTTCGGCCGATGGGCGACGGCCCGGTCAAATTGCTCGCCCTCGGTGCCTCGACCGGGGGAATCCACGCGCTCACCGCTTTCTTCCAGGAGCTTCCGCCCAAAATCGGCGCGCCAATCCTCGTCACCCAGCATCTGCCTGAGCCGTTCATGGCGGTATTTGCGCGCCAGCTCGCCGCTGCCGCCGGGCGCGAGGCCCTGGTCGCCGAGGACAGGCTGCGCTTGCTCCCCGACAGGATCGTGATCGCGCCGGGCAATGCCAGCTTGGGCGTCGAAGTTAGCGGCGGCAAACTGGTCGCGCGGCTGGTCCGCCAGCGCTCGGCCAGCGGCTTCCTGCCGTCGGTCGACCCGATGCTTGCCTCGGCCGGGGCGATGCTTGGCTGCGAAGCACTTGGCGTGGTGTTTTCGGGGATGGGCCGCGACGGGCTGGAAGGCGCGACGGCGCTGGTCGGTGCAGGCGGATCGGTGCTGGTCCAGGATGAAGCTTCGTCGGCGGTGTGGGGCATGCCCCGCGCAGTGGCCGAGGCGGGGCTCGCTTGCGGAATCCTGCCGCCGGTGCGGATTGCCCGCCGGATCGCTCACCGTATCGGCGATCCGGCATGCAAGTAAGCGACAGTTCCAGCCGGATCCTCGCCGGGCTGCTCGAAGCGCGCACCGGCCAGCAATTGACGATGAGCCGCCGCTGGCGGATCGAGACGGCGCTGTCGTCGCTGCTCAAGGCGCGCGGCATTGCGACGCTCGACGAGCTGATCACCATTCTCGTCATGGGCCGCGAGCCGGCGCTCGCCAACCTGGTCGTGGAGGCCTTGTTGAACAACGAAACCTATTTTTTCCGCGACCGCCAGCCGTTCGACCTGCTGTCGACCCAATTTCTTCCGGCGCTAGCCAAGGCACGGGCCGCCAAGAAGCATCTCAAAATCTGGTCGGCGGGCTGCTCGACCGGTCAGGAGCCCTATTCGCTGGCAATGCTGTTCGCCGACGAGCCGCTCAAATGGCAGGGCTGGACGATCGACATCCTCGGCACCGACGTGTCGACTGCGGTGGTCGATCGGGCGCGCGCCGGCACCTACACCCAGTTCGAGGTTCAGCGCGGTCTTGGCATCAAGCAAATGATCCGCTGGTTCGCCGAGAGCGACGATGGCTGGCGCGCGGCCGAAGCGCTGCGCCGCCAGGTCCGCTTCCAGGTCCACAACATCCTCGAAAGCGCACCGCATCCGGGCCAGTTCGACATCATCCTGTGCCGCAATGTTTTGCTCTACCTCAGCCCCGAGAAACGGACGATGGCGTTCGAGCGGCTGGCGTCGGCGCTTGCTCCGGACGGGGCGCTGATGCTCGGCGCGGGGGAGACGGTGATCGGCCAGACCACGCGCTTCGCCGCCGATCGCGAAACGCGCGGCCTGTATCGGCTGGTCGATGCGGCCAATGCCGACCGGCGCGAGGCGCGCTCCGCCTGAAAAAGGCTTGACGCCGCGCTCCATGCGGTGTGCCAATGACCGATGGACCTGATCGATCGCCCCTCGCCGAATTTCGACGATCGGGCGCTTAGCGTGACGATGATCGTGCTCCATTATACCGGCATGCCCGATTGCCAGGGGGCGCTCGACCGGATGACCTCGCCCGAGGCCAAGGT
>JBDSOV010000024.1:0-3882 GCA_039914575.1 Sphingomicrobium sp. | reverse complement strand
CCTGGAAGCGGAACAGATTGATCGCGCGCCCGGCCTGTGTGCGTCGGCGATCCTGCAGAACGAGCCGTGGGTGGTCGCCGATGCCGCGCGCGATCCGCGCTCGCTCGCCAATCCGCTCGTCGCCGGCGAATTCGGGCTTCGCTTCTATGCCGCCGCGCCGCTTCGCACGCGCGACGGCCATAATCTCGGAACGCTGTGCGTGATCGACCACGAGCCGCGTGAGCTCAGCGGCGAGCAGATCGCACAGCTCGAGTCGCTCGCGGCGATTGTCATGGACCAGCTCGAGCTTCGCCTGTCCGCGCACCGCGCGATCGCCGAGATGTCGGCAGCGGTGGAGCAAAAAGATGCGGCGCTTCGCCGTGCGGACATGTTGAGCAAGGAGGTCGATCATCGGGTGATGAACAGCCTCCAGCTTGTGTCAGGACTCCTCAACCTCCAGAGCCGAAACGTCGAGAATGCCGAGGCGCGCCGGGAGCTGTTGCTGGCCGCCAGCCGGGTCGAGGCGATCGCGCGCGTGCACCAGAACATCTATTTGAGCGACGATAGCGAGGCTGGCGATTGCGGTGAGTATCTCGATCGGCTGTGCGAGAATTTATCGGCCATGCTCGGTGACGGCGAAAATGTGCGGATTGGCGTCGAGTGCGTCGAAGCCCGGCTGCCGAGCGAGCGGATCGCGCCGCTTGGCCTGATCGTCAACGAACTTGTCACCAATGCTGCAAAAAACGGCGCCGACGAGATTCGCGTCACCCTGGAACAGTCACCGGAAGGTCAATTCACCTTGGCGGTGGCTGACAATGGCAGCGGCCTGGCCGAGGGGTTCGATCCCGTCGCCGTGCAAGGGTTGGGCATGAAAGTGGTGTGCGCTACTGCCAAGCAGTTGGGCGGAACGCTCTATTTTGGCCGCGATGATGCTCTGGGTGGCGCGCGGTTCATGGTGCAATTTCCTGGCCATACCGTGCATGGCTGACGTTTGCCGGCGCGACCCGACATGACGCTTGACGACGCGCTTGGCCTCGACGCCGTTGATCCGCTTGCGCATTGCCGCGATCGGTTCTCGCTTCCCGACCGCCTGATTTACCTTGACGGCAATTCGCTTGGCGCCTTGCCCCGCGCGACTGGTGCGGCAATCGCCGAGGTGGTCGAGGGGCAATGGGGCGAGCAGCTCATCACCAGCTGGAACCGGCACGGCTGGATCGACGCGCCAGCGACGCTCGGCGCCAAACTCGCGCCGCTGCTCGGCGCGGCGGCACACGAGGTGCTGGTATGCGATTCGACGTCGGTGAACCTGTTCAAACTGCTTGCCGCGGTGCTCGCTGCACGGCCCGGTCGGCGAATTATCTTGTCCGAGCGCGGCAATTTCCCGACTGATTTGTACATTGCCGAGGGGGTGGCGCGGATGCTCCCCGGCACCGAGCTTCGGACGGTCGAGCGCGCGGAGATTGTCGCGGCGCTCGACGAACAGGTTGCAGTGCTGATGCTGACCCACGTCGATTATCGCAGCGGCGAGCGGCACGACATGGCGGCATTGTCGGCCGCCGCACGCGAAGCCGGGGCGCTCAGCCTGTGGGATTTGTCGCACAGCGCCGGGGCAATCGAGTTTTCGCTCAATGATTGCGGCGTCGATCTCGCCGTCGGCTGCGGCTATAAATATCTAAACGGCGGCCCCGGCGCGCCGGCGTTCCTCTATGTTGCCGCCGCGCTGCAAAGCCAGCTTCACGCGCCGCTGACCGGCTGGATGGGACATGATGCGCCGTTCGCGTTTGACGGCGACTATCGGCCCGCGCCGGGGATCGCCCGCTTCCTTGTCGGCACACCGCCGATCATCGCCATGGCCGCGCTCGCGGCGGGCCTTGCCACCTTCGACGGGGTGACGATGCGCCAGGTCGAGGCCAAGGCGGCGTCGCTGACTGATACCTTCATCGCCGGCGTCCAGGCGCGCTGCCCATCGCTTGAGCTTGCTTCACCACGCGAGACGGCGCAGCGGGGCAGCCACGTCAGCTTCCGCCATCCCCAGGCCTATGCAGTGATGCAGGCGCTGATCGCCGGCGGAGTGATCGGCGACGTGCGGATGCCGGACCTGATCCGGTTCGGCTTTGCTCCGCTCTACAACCGCCACGAAGACGCGTTTGGCGCGGCCGAGATTCTAGGCACAATCATCGACGGCAATTTGTGGGACGACCCGCGCTATCTAGCCCGAGCGAAGGTTATCTAGGCCAGCTTGCCGCGCCCCTTGCTGATCAAATCGTACCAGTCGGCCAGTGCGCCCGCGAAACCCTTGACCAGCTTGGCCAGCATCGCGTCGTGGACCGTGCCGTCCATGCCCAATTTGTCGTCGTTGAGCAGGCCCCAATATGCTTCGGGCTGTTGCATCACCGGCATGTCGAGAAACACGCAGCTCTGGCGCAGATGATGGTTCGACCCGAACCCCCCGGTCATCCCTGGCGAGCCCGAAAAGATCGCCGCGGGCTTCTTGTCATAAACGCTGTTGCCATAAGGGCGCGAGCCGACGTCGATCGCGTTCTTCATCGTGCCGCTCATCGAGCGATTATATTCGGGGCTGCCGAACAGCACGCCATCGGCGTCGCGCACCGCGTCGCGGAATTCGGTCCAGGCGGCGGGGGTGTTTTGGCCGTCGAGATCCTGGTTGTAGAGCGGCAGGTCGAGGCCGGGGGTGATGAAATCGAGGCGGTCGGCGCTCGCCGCGATGATCGCGACGCCAAGGCGGCCGTGGAAACTGTCGGTGCGGAGCGAGCCGTTGAGGAAGGCGATCCTGTGCTTGGTCATGCCCTCTAAATCACTGGCGGCACCGTCCGTTCCGTCACCGGCGCTTGCCCCGATTGCCGCCGGCATGGCGGATGTTGGCAGGGCGACCCCGGCCTGGGCCGCGCGGAAGCGTGCGATCCCGGCGCGGGCCTGATCGGCGCGGACCGGCGAACGACCCTTCGGCCAGCTCGAAGCGCAGCGCGCCAGATGCCGGATTGGCCTCGGCCAGCTTCAGATCGATCATCTGGCCCTGGCGATAGGTCTCGCCGCTGGTGTCCCCGACCAGCGCGCGCGCGGCCTCGTCGAACCGGAAATATTCATTGCCGAGGATCGACGCCGGGACCAGCCCGTCGCCGCCGAGGTCGAGCACCGTGGCGAAGAAGCCGAACGACTGCACCCCTGTGATGCGGCATTTGAGGATCTGCCCGACGCGATCGGCGAGGAAAGCCGCTACATAGCGGTCAACGGTCTCGCGCTCGGCCTCCATCGTGCGCCGCTCGAGCAGCGAGATTTTTTCGCCGATCTCGACGAACCGCGCCGCCTTGTCGGGCGACAGCGCGCCCTCGCCCAGCCCGAAACTGCGGACCAAAGAGCGGTGGACAATGAGGTCGGCGTAGCGCCGGATCGGCGAGGTGAAATGGGCGTAACTGGCGAGGCTGAGGCCGAAATGGCCGAGCGGATCGGGGGCGTAGCGCGCCTGCATCTGGGTGCGCAGCACCTGCTCCATGATCTCGTGCCGCGACGGATGATCGGGGCCCAATCGCTCGATGATGCGGTTGAAGATGGCCGGCTTGATCACCTGGCCAAGCGCAAATTCGAGATCGAAGGTGGCGAGGTAATCCTTCAAGGCGACCAGTTTCTCGCGGCTCGGTGCCTCGTGAACGCGATACATCACCGGTGCCTTCTTCTTTTCCAGCGCCTTGGCCGCGGCGACATTAGCGGCGATCATATAATCCTCGACCAATCGGTGGGCATCGAGCCGTTCGCGCGGGGCGACCGACAGGATGCGGCCCTTCTCGTCAAGCACCACACGGCGTTCGGGCAGGTCTAGCTCGAGCGGTTCGCGTTTGGTGCGGGCGGCGAGCAAAGCGCGCCAGCAGGCCCACAATGGCTTGAGCG
>JBDSOV010000143.1:0-4589 GCA_039914575.1 Sphingomicrobium sp. | reverse complement strand
GCGGCCGCGGGCGCGGCGAGCGTTGAGCACCTTGCGGCCGCCGACCGTCGAGCTGCGGTGACGGAAGCCGTGACGGCGTGCCCGGACCAGGTTGCTCGGCTGAAAAGTGCGCTTCATCGCTCATGCTCTCAAAATCAAAATGAAAAGGGCCGCCGAAGCGACCGATGTTGTCGGGGCCGATAGAGGGCGAGACCGTCAAAGTCAATTGTCGGGGTTGCCCTGACCCCCGACCGGATCGCCCGCCGACAGAGGCGCATCTGGGAGCCTCGTGTCCTGCTCGAGAGTGGCTTGCCCGGCGGCCTTTTGCTCCTTGGCCAGCTTCTCGCGGCGGAGTGCGCTTCGGCGCCGCATCCCCCAGTCGGTCCAGCGACCCGCCTTGGGCTGCCATTTCTTGAATTCGACATAGCGCCGCCGCGCCCATCGGCTGGTCCGCAAGACCATCGCGAGGCCGAGCGCGAGCACGAAGATTCCGCCCGGGCCGGGAAGGGCGCCGACCACCGGGGACAGCAGGATCAGGATGACGCCGATGATGAAGATCGTCCAATCGACGATCGGGTGGGTCAGCAATCGTTTCCATTGGGCGCGATCGATCATCACCGCGATGTGGGCGGTGACAATGGATTCGGCAAGTGCTTCCAGTCTCGCCCAACTGTCGCTAGCATCGCCTCGCCGAGCTAGGGGGATATTTGCCTGAGTTTCGAGTTGCGTCGAGAGCGCCCGCATCGCTGGGCCGGCGCTGATGGTCGCGCTCGTCGCCACCGTCGCTTATCTGGGGCTCGAGGCGCGCGCCGTCGAGGTCCAGGTCCAGTTATCGTCGGGAATTCCGCGATTCGTCATCGTCGGGCTGGCCGACAAAGCCGTCGCCGAGAGTCGCGAGCGGGTGCGCGGCGCGCTGGGCGCGATCGGTCTCGCGCTGCCGCCCAAGATCATCACCGTCAATCTGTCGCCCGCCGATCTGCCCAAGGAAGGCTCTCATTTCGATCTGCCGATCGCGCTCGGCCTGCTCGCCGCAATCGGCGCGATCGATAAGGAGGCGCTGTCACATTATGTCGCAGTCGGCGAGCTCGGGCTCGACGGGCGGATCGCGCCGTCGCCCGGCGTGTTGCTCGCCGCGCTCCATGCATCGGGGCAGGCGAAGGGGCTGATCTGCCCCGAGGCGCAAGGCTCCGAAGCGGCATGGGCGGGCGATGTCGAAGTGCTCGCCGCACCCGATTTGCTGGCGCTGATCGCCCATCTCAAGGGCAGTCGTCTGCTTCCCCCGCCGCTTCCGGGCGAGGCCGAGCCGCTCACTGGCGGGCCCGACCTGGCGCAGGTCAAGGGGCAGGAAGTCGCCAAGCGCGCGCTCGAAATCGCGGCGGCTGGCGGGCATAATTTGCTGATGTCGGGGCCGCCCGGCGCGGGCAAGTCGTTGCTCGCGGCGTGCCTGCCGGGGATATTGCCGCCGCTCGAGCCGAGCGAAGCGCTGGAAGTGTCGATGGTCGCCTCGGTCGCGGGCGAATTGACCGGCGGGCGGATGGTCCGCCGCCGGCCATTCCGGAGCCCGCATCATTCGGCGTCGATGCCGGCCTTGGTCGGGGGTGGGCTCAAGGTCCGGCCGGGCGAGATCAGCCTGGCGCACCTTGGCGTATTGTTCCTCGACGAGCTCCCCGAATTCCAGCGCGCGGTGCTCGATTCGCTGCGCCAGCCACTGGAGACCGGGCAGGTCAGCGTGGCGCGCGCCAACACCCATGTCACCTTTCCGGCGCGGGTCCAGCTGATCGCGGCGATGAACCCGTGTCGCTGCGGCCACCTCGGCGATCCGGCGCTGGCGTGCAGCCGCGCGCCGCGCTGCGCCGCCGATTACCAGGCCAAAGTGTCGGGGCCATTGCTCGACCGCATCGATCTTCATGTCGAAGTCGCCAGCGTCAGCGCCGCCGATTTGACGCTTCCGCCCCCGGCCGAGGGGAGCGCCGAAGTTGCTTCGCGGGTGGCGGCGGCGCGGCGGATACAGTCGCTGCGCTTCGCCGATCACCCGGTGCGCACCAATGCCGAGGCAGACGGCGAATTGCTCGACGCGGTCGCCACCCCCGACGAACCGGGGCGCAAATTACTGGCCGACGCGGCGGCGGCGATGCGGCTCAGCGCGCGCGGCTTCCATCGCGTGCTGCGCGTCGCCCGGACCATCGCCGACCTTGCGGGGAGCGAAACGGTCGGGCGAATCCATGTCGCAGAAGCCTTAAGCTACCGCCGCCACGCGCCGCGCAACTAAACGTTCGTTAACCCGGCGCTCGTAGGGAATTACCCTGCTCGGGTTGATGTTTGAAAGGCGTATCATGACTCCTCTGGACTGGGCGTTCCTGCCCCTGCAGCGATACTTCGTCTTTTACGGTCGCTCGCCGCGGGCCGAATATTGGTGGTTCTTCCTGTTCCAGATGATCCTCTCGATGGTCACCACGCTGATCGATCTCGTGCTCGGGTTGGGCGGAGCGGACTCGCCGGTCTCGACCAACATGATTCTCGCCCTTGCGCTGTTCGTTCCGTCATTGGCGGTGACCGTCAGGCGGCTGCACGACATCAATCGTAGCGGCTGGACCGTGATGGTCTATCTGCTGATGACCATTGCGGTGAGTGTCGTGGGGGTCGTGCTCAGTGCGTTCCTCGGCGGATTCGGGATCGTGCTGTTGGTCCTGGGGATGGTGGTCGTCAGCGTCAGTTTCCTCATCCTGTTGGTGACCGATGGCAATCCGGGCGAGAATGGCTACGGCCACCATCCTTACGGGCGGACCTACGGCTGTTGATCGATATTGGCGCTCCTGCAAAACATTGCCGAAACTAAGCGCTGGCGCGGGCGCAAAAGTGGGCTAGTCTGACGGTTCCAACAATGGGGGGATGTCTGATGTCACCACTGGATTGGGCCACGCGCCCGCTCAACAAATATGCCGACTTTTCGGGCCGCGCGCCGCGCGCCGAATATTGGTGGTTCTACCTGCTGATCATCGTTGGTTACGTCATCGCGACGATCCTCGATTCGATGCTCGGCCTTGGTCAAACGGTCGGCCCCTACGGCGTGCTGATGTGCGTCTTCGCGCTGGCGATGCTGATTCCGTCGATTGCTGCCGGTATCCGTCGCCTGCACGATACCGACCGCAGCGGCTGGTGGCTGCTGATCGGGCTGGTGCCGTTGATCGGTGCGATCGTGCTGATCGTGTTCTTCGTTTCCCAGGGAACCCAGGGACCCAATAAATATGGCGACGATCCCTATGCCGGAGGCGTCAGCCGGGCGATGTGATCTGAACGGCGCGGCTTTGGCGACTTGCCGAGCCGCGCCACTTTCGGCTAGCGCGGCGCCGTCGCGGAGCCCCCGTGGCGGAATGGTAGACGCGCTCGACTCAAAATCGAGTTCTGCAAGGAGTGTCCGTTCGAGTCGGACCGGGGGCACCACGACCAACATACATCGGGCCAGGGGATGATGACCGCTGCGACCCTGCTCTCGATCCAGATCGGCCGGATCGCCCCGCTCGGGCCCGATGGCGTGCCCAGCGGATTCGTCAAATCGGCGGCCAACGGCGCGATCAAGGTGACGAGCTTGGGCCTGGCGGGCGACGAGCAGGCCGATCTCACTGTGCACGGCGGACCGGAAAAAGCGGTTTACGCTTACCCGGCCGTCCATCACCGCGCCTGGGCGGTGGATTTTCCCCATCATGCCGATCTGTTCGTGGCCGGCGGAGTCGGCGAGAATCTGACGATAGAGGGATGGACCGAAGCCGATGTGTGCGTCGGCGATATCCATCGGATCGGCAGCGCGCGGCTGCAGGTCTGCCAGCCGCGCCAGCCATGCTCCAAATTCGCGCTTCGCTTCGACGACAAAACACTGCCCAAGGCGATGGTCCGCAATGGCTGCGCCGGCTGGTATTATCGGGTGATCGAGCACGGAATGATCCGCGCCGGCGATCCGGTTCAGCTGGCCGAGCGGCCCAATCCTGGCTTCGGTTTCGACCGACTGGTCGAAATCGTCAACTTCGGCAAAGCGTCGTTGGACGAGTTGACGGCGATGGCCGAAATGGCAGGACTTGCCGGTCGATTGCGGGCGCGGGCGCAGGCGGCACTGGAGCATCGCTGAGGCCTGTGCCGAAACGACTGGATGAACTCGCGAACGCTCGATAAGCAGGGTTCATGACCGTTCCCCGCAAGACCCGGGCTCGTGCCCCGATCCCCGCCGCGCCGAGCGAGGCCGAGACACTCGAGGCCAAGCGCGTGCGATTGCTTGCATCGCTCAACCTGCTCGGCGGGATCGGGCTGGTGATTGCTTTGCCATTCGCGCTTCGCGCCGGGGCCGAATTTTTCCTGCCGGTAACAGCGGCGCTGGTGGTCGCGATCGCGCTGGTGCCGTTGCTCGAATGGTTCGAGCGGCGCGGGGTCGGGCCGCGCATCGCCGCCGGACTATGCGTCATCATCTTCCTCGCCATGGCGGCCTTCGCCATTGCCTCGATCGTGATGCCGGCGATCGACTGGGTGGCGATGGTGCCGGAACGGATCGACCGGGTGCGGGTGACGCTCGCGCCGTTACTAGATCTTTACAAAAGCCTCGAGCAATTCATCGACAAGACGGT
>JBDSOV010000238.1:0-6763 GCA_039914575.1 Sphingomicrobium sp. | reverse complement strand
AAAGCCGACGAATGCGACATTCGATATCTCCACAGGAGTTATCGACAAACAATAAGCAACATATCGATTATCAGCAAGTATTTTTTGATCGTCAGATTTTGCGCGAGGTCTCAGCCGGGCAAACCCCATTCAAAGCCCGAGGTGACGACCCACGGTTGGCCGCGTCAGTTGGTCTTGGTTTTGGGCGTCGTAGGCGCGGGCTTGACCGACGCCAGCGTTGGCCCCCGCGCGATCGACGCGCTCAGCGTTGCCGCCTCGGGGCACGCCCCGGCGCACACTGTTTGCAGCTTGGCCAGCACTTCCTTGGCGCGGGCGGCGGCGCCGAGTTCGACCATCGCCTGGCCTTGCACGGCGAGCGCGCTGCGGTCGGTCGGTTCGAGCGCGAGCGCCTTGTTGGTGAAGCGGATCGACTGGCCGTAGAGCTTCTGCCTGGCGGCGACCCGGGCCATCGCCACGAACGCCGCGCGGTTGCGCGGATCGACCGCCAGCGCGGCCTCGAAATTGTCATCGGCCTCGATGAACTTACCGGCAGCGAAACTCGCCTCGCCCTGTTTCAACAGCGCGACCGAGCGCGGCGCGATCTGGTCGTCGGGACGCTGGCTGACGCCGGGCATCGCCATCGAGGAAGCAGCCAGGCCGAAGACCAGCACGAGCGGGGACAGACGCATCAAATTCTCCATATCCTTGACGCGCGCTTCTAGCATGGCCTCGCTAGCCGCGCGACGAAAAAGCCATCGGTCTGGTCGTGCCCCGGAGTGAGCAACCGCCCACCGCCATCGACCCGACCGAAATCCGTACCAAATCCATCGGGCATAGTTTGTACCACCCAAGATGAATGGCGTCCTAAGAAGTCGGCGATTTGCCCAGCGCCTTCGCGGGCGAGGATCGAGCAAACCGCATAGACCAGGGTACCGCCCGGCTTGACCAAAGGCACCGCCAGATCGAGCAGCTGCGCCTGCAGCGCGACGACCTTGTCGAGACTGTCCGGGCTCAGCCGCCAGCGCCCTTCCGGGTTGCGCCGCCATGTCCCGCTGCCCGAGCAGGGCGCGTCGACCAAAACGATATCGGCCTGGCCTTCGAGGTCGGCGAGTTGCTCGGCCTCGCGCCCGCCGTCGAGCAGGCGGGTTTCGATGGTCGCCTGCGCGCGCGCCGCGCGCGGGCCAAGTTTGGACAGCCTCCCGCGGTTATTGTCGCAGGCGATGATGTCGGCGCCTGGTGCTGCCGCCGCCAGTGCCAGGGATTTGCCCCCGGCCCCGGCGCACAGGTCGATGATATTGCTGTCATTGGTCACCCCGCAGGCGAGCGCGATCAGCTGGCTGCCCTCGTCCTGCACTTCGATTTGCCCTTCACGGAAGGCCGCATGTTGCTCGATCTGGCTGTCAGCAGGAAGCCTTATTCCCCACGGGCTTAGGCGCGTTTTCTCAGCTCCTGGAAAGGCCGCGAGCAGCTCGTTCCATATGATGCTCGCAGTGTGAACTCGAACATCAAGCGGCGCCCTTTCCAAAAGCGCCGGCCATTCATTTTCGGTCACCAAAGGCGACAATTTGCGCTCGATCCATTCCGGGATCAACCGCTCGCCAGCGACCACTTCGCCCGCGCCAATCGCCCCCGGCCCATGCCCGCCATCGCCGAACAACGCCGCCGCATCGTCCAGCCCGAGCATCGCCGCGCGGCCAGTGTCGGGCCGGTCCCCCGACCGTCGGATCGCGCGATAGACCAATTCGCGCACCGCGCGGCGGTCGGTCGAGCCGGCATAGCGCCGCGTCTTGAAATAAGTGCTGACGATGACATCGGCCGGTGGCCCGTCGTCGCGTGCCGCGGCGATCACCGTATCGAGAATCTCGATCGCGGCCTGAACCCGGGCAGTGGGCGTCACTTGGCCTTACCGGGTCGGATAATTGGGCGCTTCGCGGGTAATCGAAACGTCATGAACATGGCTTTCACTGAGACCGGCATTGGTGATCCGCACAAAGCGCGCACGGGCTTGCAGGTCGCTTATGGTCGCGGCGCCGGTATAGCCCATCGCCGCTTTGACCCCGCCGACCAGTTGGTGGACGATGTCGCGCACCGGCCCCTTGACCGGCACCTGCCCCTCGATCCCTTCGGGGACGAGCTTGAGCTGATCCTGGATATCCTGTTGGAAGTAACGGTCGGCCGAGCCACGCGCCATCGCCCCGACGCTGCCCATCCCGCGGTACGATTTGTAGGCGCGACCTTGGTAGAGAAAGCTTTCGCCCGGGGCTTCGTCGGTCCCGGCGAGCAACGACCCGACCATCACCGTCGACGCGCCGGCAGCGAGCGCCTTGGCGATATCGCCCGAGGTGCGGATCCCGCCGTCGGCGATCACTGGAATTCCGGCTTTGCTCGCGGCAGCTGCGGCATCCATAATCGCAGACAGCTGCGGCACACCGACCCCAGCGACGATCCGCGTGGTGCAGATCGATCCCGGGCCGATCCCGACCTTGATCGCATCGGCCCCGGCCCCGGCCAAAGCGGTCGCGGCCTCGCCGGTGGCGACATTGCCGGCGATGACCTGGACGCTGTTGGACAGCGACTTCAATCGCTCGACCGCCCGCGCGACTTCGACATTATGACCATGGGCGGTGTCGATCACGATGCAGTCACACCCCGCGTCGATCAGTGCCTGCGATCGTTCGAACCCGGCATCACCGACAGTGGTCGCAGCGGCGACCCGGAGGCGGCCTTCGCCATCCTTGGTGGCGAGCGGCGAGGCGACCGATTTCTCGATATCCTTGACCGTGATCAGCCCGACGATATGGTCGTCGTCGTCGACCACCAGCAATTTTTCGATCCGCCGCTGGTGGAGAATCCGCCGCGCATCTTCCTGACTGGTGCCAGGCGCGACCTTGGCGAGATTGTCGCGGGTCATCAATTCGCTGACCGGCTGGCTGGGATGCTCAGCGAAGCGCACATCGCGATTGGTAACGATCCCGGCCAATTTGCCATTGGCCTCGACCACCGGGATGCCGCTGATCCGGTTGACCCGCATCAGCTCAAGCGCTTCGGCCAGAGTCTGGTCAGGGCGCATGGTGATCGGATTGACCACCATCCCGCTTTCGAAGCGCTTGACCGCGCGCACACCAGCGCATTGCGCCTCGACGTCAAGATTGCGATGAAGCACCCCGATCCCGCCGAGATGCGCCATGGCGATCGCCATATTGGCCTCGGTCACCGTGTCCATCGCCGATGACAACAACGGGATGTTGAGCGGAATGTCGCGGGTCAGAAAGCTGCGGGTGTCGGCTTGCGACGGAAGCACCGAGGATTCGCGCGGCTGGAGCAGCACATCGTCGAAGGTCAGTCCCAAAGGGATGTCGGGAAGCGAGTGAGGATCGGCCATGCGCGCCTTTGGCAGGACAGGAACGATTCGCCAAGGGGGCGATTACTCGCCGAGCTGTGGCACCCTTGCCGAAGTAGCCGAAAAACGTCGCGACGCGGCGCGGCGGACGAGCTCGACGTGGAGGTTGGCATCGTCGACCGCGCCGCCAAGGTCGGTTTCGGCTCGAAGATGGTCGTTCGGGCCATGATAGGCGCCCGCCAGGAAGCGCTTGAGCTGGCCGAAATCGCTGAAGCTGCCCCCGGCCATGACCATGGGGACGCCGCGCTCGGCCAGCGCCCAGCCATCCTGGCGGCGAAGAAAATTATCGGCTTCATTGTCGCCGTCCCATGCTCGGCCGACCGCCCGCGCCGCATCCTTGACCAGATATTCGAGCCGCGAGTTGGGCGGCGCGACCATCGCCACTTTTTCCCCCGCCGAGGCAATAGCGATGGTGTCGAGGTTGAACCCGGCGATGATGCTGGCGAGCGGCAATGGCGGCCTGTCGGCGAACGCCTTGGCGCCGAGCAACCCCCATTCTTCCGCCCCGGTGGCGACGAACCAGACGTCGCGGTCGAGCCCCATAAGCGCGACTCTTTCGGCCACCGCGATGATCGCCGCGACCCCGCTGGCATTGTCGACCGCGCCATTGCAGATCCGGTCGGCGGCGGCGGGCGCGCAAATGCCGAGGTGATCCCAATGGGCCATCAGCACCACTGCTCTGTCATCGGGACGACGACCGCGCGCGACGCCGATCACATTGTGGCTGGTGAAGCTGCCGAGCCGCGCCATATGGGCCAGGAATTCAGCCTGGGCTGGCGGCATGTTTGGGGCGGCCTTGGGCACGGATTTGGCGACGATCACGAACGGGTCGAGATAGGGGGTCGATCCGCGCCCGCCGCTGGTCAGGCCGGCGGCGCGGAAGCGACCGGCGATAAAAGCGATGGTTTTCGTTTCGCCTGCGGTTCCCGCCATCCGCCCCTCGAAGGCGTCGCTCGACAGCGTAGCGATGGTGGCGCGGAGTTCGGGCTCACCAATCGCCGGCGCTTGCGACGCTGGCGGAACGGTGGCGCAGCCGGCGAGCAGCAACAGCGCACTAATCAGCAATTGCCTCATCGACCCGCCAGCAGGCGGCGGGCCGAATCGACGTGCATGTCCTCGATCATCGCACCCTCGAACCGTTCCGCCCCTCCGGTGGCGGCGGCGATGAGGCGCTCGGCGCGGGCAATCTCGGTGGTGGTCGGCGCGAACGCGGCCTGGCACGTTGCAATCTGGTCGGGGTGGATCAACGATTTGCCGTCGAACCCGAGCAAACGACCAGCATTACATTCGGCGGCCAGCCCGTCAGGGTCGTCGAGCCGGTTATACACTCCGTCGAACACCGCAATGCCGGCGGCCCGCGCGGCGAGGATCGCCGCCTGCAGCGCCATGCCCATCGCCGAGCGGTCGATTGTCGGCAGGCGCAGGCTATTGGCGAGGTCGTTGGTGCCGACGATCAGCGCGCAAACCGAACGCGCGATGGCGGGCGCGGCGAGCACCCCGGCGGCGGTTTCGATCATCGCCGCGACTGGCTTGCCGGTCATTTCGAGCGGGCGATCGACCATCGGCACGATCACCAGGTCGCAGCCCGATCCCAGCGCGGCGGCAAGGTCGGAGCCATGCTCGGCCGTGCCAAACCCATTGACCCGAATCGCCACTGGCATCGGCCAGTCGCTCGAAACCGCTTGTGTCGCCGCGGCGCGGGCAGAGTCCTTGTCTTCGGACTTAACCGCATCCTCGAGGTCTAAGACCACCAGATCGGCCGCCGATTCGCGCGCTTTTGAGATCGCGCGCGGGTTACTCGCCGGTAGAAAAAGCAGCGCCGGCCGGGCGAACAGATCGGGACTCATACCGATTTTCCTTCACGAACGCCGCACGTCCTTGCATCATGGCGTGGATATAAGGGGACTAGCATGCTGATTTTCCTATCCGTTCTCGCCGTCCTGGCGCTGATCGTCGCGATGATGAGCGTCAAGATCGTCAGCCAAGGTTACCGCTACACCATCGAGCGCTTCGGCAAATTCGTCCGCGTCGCCGAGCCCGGGCTCAACCTGGTGACGCCGTTCATCTATCGAGTTGGCCGCAAGATCAACATGATGGAACAGGTGCTCGACATTCCGGGGCAGGAGATCATCACCAAAGACAATGCCATGGTCGCGGTCGACGGAGTGGTGTTCTTCCAGGTGCTCGACGCGGCCAAGGCAGCTTATGAAGTCAGCGACCTTTACTTGGCGATCATGGCGCTTTCGACCACCAATTTGCGCACGGTGATGGGGTCGATGGACCTCGACGAGACTCTGTCAAAGCGCGACGAGATCAACGCCCGCTTGCTCGTGGTGGTCGACCAGGCAACCGAATCGTGGGGGGTCAAGATAACCCGCGTCGAGTTGAAGGACATCCGCCCGCCGGCCGACATCGTCAACGCCATGACCCGGCAGATGAAGGCCGAGCGCGAGAAGCGTGCCTCGATCCTCGAAGCCGAGGGCAGCCGTGCATCAGCGATCCTCCGCGCCGAGGGCGAAAAGCAGGCCAATATCCTGTCTGCCGAGGGTATGAAGGAAGCCGCGTTCCGCGAGGCCGAAGCGCGCGAACGCTCGGCCCAGGCCGAAGCCAATGCGACCAAGTCGGTGAGCGACGCGATCGACAATGGCAGCGTCCAGGCGATCAATTATTTCATCGCCCAGAAATATGTCGAGGCGATCGGCCTGTTCGCCACCTCGCCCAACGCCAAGACCATCCTGTTCCCGGTCGAGGCGACCCAATTGATGGGCACATTGGGCGGGATCGGCGAGCTTGCGCGCGAAGCGCTCGGCCAAAATGCCGGGGTGGTGCCAAGCGTGCCGCGGGTCGATTCGAAAAGGGGCGAATGATGGACCTCCACCCGGGCTGGATGTGGGCGATCGGCGGCCTGGTGCTGCTAATCGCGGAAATTGTCGCCCCCGGTTTCTTCCTGGTGTTCCTCGGAGTCGCGGCAATCGCCACCGGGCTGTTCACCTTATTGTTCGATCTCAGCCTGGCGCCGCAACTGGTGCTGTTCGTAATCTATACCGCATTGGCGGTGCTGATCGGCAAGCGCTGGTATGCCGAGCCCGACCATGCCGATCAGTCGATTGGCCTCAACAACCCGAGCGAACGGATGGTCGGCAAGTCGGTGACGGTGGTCGACCCGGTCGACGAACATGGCGGGCGGGTGCGGGTCGGCGACGGCGAATGGAGCGCGCGCGGCGGGCCGGCGGCGGCGGGAGCGCGCGTGCGGGTCATCGCGGTCGACGGCAATTGCCTGCTGGTCGAGACTGTCGCGTTATTGAGCGAGAACCCGATCAAGGAGTGAAGGCGTGTTCCAACCCCTGTTTTCGCGGCGCGAAGCACTTGGATCGATCGGCGCGG
>JBDSOV010000219.1:0-7192 GCA_039914575.1 Sphingomicrobium sp. | reverse complement strand
GCGCTGGTGATCCTAGAAGTGCCGGCAACGCGCCGCCACCAGGTAAGGATCGCCGAACTGGCGGCCAAGCATCGACTGCCCACTATGTTTCCCGGAGACTGGCAGTCAGCAGGTGGCCTCATCACTTATGGAACAAGCATTGTTAATACGTTCCCGCGTTTGGCCGAATACGTCGACAAGATCCTCAAGGGGGCCAATCCGGCCGAGATGCCAATCGAGATGAACACGCGGCGTAGGCTGGGCTTCAATTTGAAGACGGCTAGGGCAATTGGTGTGAGGATCCCACGCAGTCTGCTCAAGCGGGCGGATCAGATCACCGAGTGAACACGCCCTTGTCGACGTTTTCACGCCCAGAGGCCAGCCAACGCTAGTCCCAATGGTTATCCTAATGTCCGCAATGGGTGGAAAGCGGACATTCGCCAGCCGGCAATTCGCTTTGAAGTTCCGCGATCAACCTTGAGCGAGAACTGCCGCACGCTCCCGCGCAAGCGTCTCGTCGATCCGCTGCTGTAGCGGGGCAACGCGCCGGTCACCCTTCAACAGGTCGAACTGGGAATAATTGCCGATCTGGCTGGAATAAGGCCTGCCTAGCCAGCCTTGGTCGATTGCACGCTTGAGGAAGCGCAATGCGTCGGCGCGATTACCGTCAAGGCCAAACAGGGTCGCTCGATCAAACTCTAAGGATCCCGCGACACGAAAGGGGTTCCGCGACCTCATCCTGGCTTCCACGAAAACTCGCTGACGAATACATTGCAAGATCCCGGTCGATTCTCTCGCGCGACCCTGTTCGCGCAGCGCCATGGCCACAGCTACGATTTGAACGGGCTGCTTCTCACACATCTCGCCAATCGGAATTTGGCGACTGCCGTAAAGGGCGGTCAATTGAGCCCAGTCGCGGCTCGCGGCAAGCTGGAAGAATGCATAATGGCCGTCTGGAGCATCCCAAAGGCGCGGCCCCGCAATCATCATCTTCCTCCGCAACGACGTGAAATCACGTGAATAAAAGGGATCCATGAACTGGGTGTAAGCGACTGGCAGGCCTGTTGGCGCGTGCTTCGTCAGCCCAATAATTTGGTTGTTTATCGCCATTTGAAGCCGCAAATCCGGCAAAGTCGGATCCTTGGCCAATCCCGCTTTCCCCTGTGCGATGGCGCGTGAAATTTGGCCCTTCCAATGGTTAATACCCGAAAGAAAGCGGTAGGCCTGACCCGGCGCTCCGCCGCGCCTGCGAAAGTCGCCAACCGTTTTCAGTGCCTCTTCTTGCTGCCCTGCCGCCGCCAGTGCCGGCACTAAATTCGCTATAGGCATTGCCCAAAGCGGCTCAATTTCTGCTGCAGCCCGATATTGTACAAGAGCTTCATCATGGCGCCCTAACTCGTTAAGCGTGACCGCCAGCCACGACCGCGCGTCGGCGCGCGACGGATCAAGGAGAATGGCTCGCTCCAAGGGTGCGACCGCCTGTGTCGGTGGCAAGAGCAGGCCAAGGGCGGCATAGCCATCAGCTGTCTTAGGAGCGAGGCGGATGGCATTCCTGGCATGGTGCACTCCCCGTTTTCGGGCCTCCGCCATCGGGATCGTTCCATATGCATTTCGGTGGTCCGAAAGCAGAAACAGCAATTCTGCCAGCAACGCTTGACCGGGCGCATAGGCTGGCTCGGTCTTGACGACCTTCTCCGCGAGTCCGAAAGCCTCCCTGAGTGACTTCTCCGTCCGGTTCCGCGTGAGGGTGCGAGCAGCCAGATAAGTTTGATAGGCGCTGACGCTGGTTTCCCTGGTTTGGCGCGCGGCTTCGTTGCTAAAGAAAGTCCTGCGCACCCTTTTTACGACGGTCGACGCGATCTGATCCTGGACGGAGAAAACGTCGGCCATTTTGCCTTCATATTCCTCTTCCCAAAGCTGCGCGCCATCCGACGTATCGATCAGGCGTACGTTGACGCGCAACGCATCGCCAGATGAACGCGCGCTTCCTTCGAGCAAGTGCGTGACCCCCAATGTCTGGCGCAACTTCTGTGAATCAGGATTACGCTCGATCTGCCGCGCTGATGTCCGTCCAAGAACCTTGATACCGGGCTCGGTGGCGAGCGTGCTGAGAATCTCCTCGGCGACACCCTCCGAGAAATAGGCCTTGTCCCGTGTTGGCGACAGGTCGGCAAACGGGAGCACGGCAAGCCGCACTTCCTCCTGGCCGAACAGCAGTCCGGTCCGCTTGGTGAAGTAGGTGCCTGCGGTGATCAGTGCCGCGACAAGCCCTCCGCCGATCAGCAGCCGCCAGGACTTCCCGCGCTGGGCCACGGATTCGTCACCCGCCTGCGGCTGCATTGTCATCGCCACTATGCCGATAGTGATGATCAAGCCGGCGACCGCCAGCAGCACCACAAGCCGCAGCAACCACTGGGGCGCATCGAACGCCGGCGATATCGTGGCGGCGATCTGGATCACCAGCCACGCCGCGACGGCATAGGCCACAGTAATTCGGAAAATCGGTGCCTGTTTGAGATTGGACAGCATTTGACCGGGTGACGGCCTGCGCCGTGGTGCCCTCAGTTCCGGATCCTCCCCATCCATGGGAAGCAAACTAGGCCTGCATGACTGTCCCGGCAATCCGCACTGCACTGCCGGGTGCCTGGAGCGCCAGCAATGCCAATGTCCGCAATGGGTCGAAAGCGGACACTAGGCGAACTGCGGCAACGCCGCGCGCAGAGCACTGGTTTTGCCTAAAACGGGGCATTCAATCGAGATTCGACATCGACCAGTTCTAAAAGCCGTGTTCGGTGCATATTGACGACAGGCCCGAGCGGCTCTCAGGGCCAGAATCAACGTCAGTGACTTCGGGGCATGCGGTGACGATCCCACGCGAGCCCCGAGCCGGCCCTCCCATCCTAAGCAAAGAAATCGATCGACTGGCTGCCAACGCCGGTCAGCTCAAAGGTGTCGTTGAAGATGTCGATGCTTGTGCTCGCGAGCGTAAAGGGTTGGTTGACGATTGGCCCAAGCTCGAAATTCTTGAGCACCGTCAACTGCCCACCCAGGTTAAGCCCTAGATCCGTATCGTTGGTCAGCGTGACGTTCGGGGTCAGCTGGAGAGTGAACGAAATGATGTCGTCGCCGTCGTCGGGCAATTCATGCGACGAGGCATTGGTGATGGTGATTGGCGTTCCCCACGTCAGCGCGATGACGAAGCCATCCTCCAAGACCAGGCTGGCGTTCGTCGAACCCAGCCCGATCTGAATCTGCTGAAGGAGATTGAGACCGCCGGTAATGTCGAAATCGAGCAGCTCGAAATTGTTCGGATCGGTTGGATCGGCATCGAGCAACGCCAGGAACGGAATGAAGGTGGCGGCGAGAGCATCGACGTCAAGCGTCACTTCCAAGAAGTTATTGCTCGCATTGGACCCGCTGAGCGTTCCTGGATTGTTGGTCACGGCCAGATGCGGCCATTCGAGACCAATCTCAACAAAGGGAAACGGGTTATACAGCTGCTGGGGATCGCTGCTCGAAAAATTGAATATGGGCTGGCTAAGATTCTCCGAGAATGATTCATTGATGACGTCAAAGAACAATATCTCGACCAGCGCATGAAAATTGGCTTCGAAGATGAAATCGAGATTGAAGTGGCCCTCCGGCCCGGTCGTCACGAAGCTCCCGCCCGTTCCCAGCGCGAGGATTGAGTCGATATAGATGGTATCGGTGGTTTTGTTGTAGGTCGTGTTGATCGTGGCATCGATCGGGATGGTGGCATCGATCTGTCCGCCTTCGAACAGGACATCGACGTCGAACCCGGCCTTTATGCTGCCCCCGATGTCATAGCCAGTACCGGTCGAGATACCCAGGGCTTCAATGTAGTACGAGCTGCCGAAAGATTCGTTGACGCCGAGGAACTCGTCATATGCGAACTTGAACTCGTCACCAGTGCTCCAGATGCTCTGATCGGCGACGATATATTCCAAAGTCTCGAAATTGTTGGTGTAGTCGATCTCGATATTTTGCGTCCCGGTCCCGTCCTCTTGGTCGCCGTTCGACATCTCGACGCTCGTGGCAGTGAAATCGATGTCGAAATTCCAGTCCATCTCCGGGTCGGTGGTAACCGTGAACATCTGGATGATCTGTCCTGGCTGTCCGCCCGGAACAACCGACCCCGGGGTGATCGTCACCCCGGCGGGGGCGCCGCCGCCCCCGACCAGCCAATCGAGGTCGTAGAGATATTCGGAGCCATCGGCGTCGTTTTGGGTCGCGGTTACCGTGACCAGCGTCTCGTTTATGTGCGCGCCCTGGGCTACCGTGAAGCTGATCAGCGGATCGTCCGCAACCGCAACGATGTTGACGGTGGCCAGAGCGTTGTCCTGCCCGCCCTTGCCGTCGGAAATGCAGTAGAGAAAGCTGTCGGTGCCGGAATAGTCGGCATCAGGTGTGTAGATGACGCTCAGCCCGTCCGCGGCGATGGTCACCGTGCCGTGCAGTGGACCACCGGGCTCATCGGCTGCGTGGACCGCTGTGATCCTGAGTTCCGAATGTGGAGTGTCCGCGTCGGTATCGTTGACGAGCAAGAAGAGGTTGACCCCCTGCGGGACCTTCGACGGCGATCCTAAGCCGGCCGCTCCATCCTCGTAAATTTGCACGATGTCGGCGACCGCGTCGGGCGCGGCCGGGATCTTGTCCAACAGCAATTTGGACGTGGCGTTGCGCACCCCGCCCGGGCCGCCGATGGAGTCGAGCTTGGCGCCGAAGCGGAGGCCGGAAAGATCATCGAGTGTCAGATTGCCGGCGGCATTGGTCAACGTGAAGCCGACCTCAAAGTTTATGTCGTCTTTTTTGCCGCCCGCCGTGCCCCATTCGATCCCGACATCGAACTTTGCCTTTACCTTGCCGGCAAGAGTCGCGCCGTCGCCGAGGTCGAGGACGTTGTTGGACGACACGCGCCATTCGGTAAGTAAGGGGCCGCCATTGCTGACCGTCAGCCCGCCCAGTTTCGCGGGGTTGAGATCGAAGAACAACGCCCGAAGATCGCCGGTTGACGTGGTGGTGTCGACGACATCCGCCGTGAACAAGAGCCCGCCGCTGCCATTTTCCGTAGCGGTGATCCTGACTGCTGGGTTTCCAGGAAGCAGGAAGCTGATCTGGCGTGGGCAAAAAACATCGGACATGGCTGACACTCCCGTTGAGCAATACATCGCCTTGCCCACCCTGCGGGTGAGCTTGGCTCGTTCAGTGATGATCTGCGTGAGCCCTCTTGACTCAGCTCAGCGCGGCACAAGCTTACCCATGGCACGGCGAGATTTGGCCTCGCGCACCACGATAGAATTTGGCTCGTAAAAAAGGAGGAAGCTTCCCCCGAAGCGCTATAATAATATCCTTGTTATTAGCGGAACACAATAATGAAAGTTAAGCTCATAACTGTTTGAGTTTCCCCAAGATTCTCCCCGCCAAGGCTTTTATTGCTGCGCAGGGTCACGTGACCGAAACGACTCGCAGCCGCGAGTCGATCTCGATTTTGAAGTGATTGGAAATGCAGATTGTGCCGCGCAAATGCGTCGCCGAGCGGTGCGCAAATTTCGCAACTCGGACGAGATGCTTGTCGCGGCAATCCGCACAGCACTGCCGGGTGCCTGGAGCGCCAGCAATGCCAATGTCCGCAATGGGTCGAAAGCGGACCTCAGCCGCCGCGCTTCGTCCCAACCTCCAGCAATTCCTTTAACCGCGCCTTGATCGCCGCGACCGCGCCGGGGTCGGCGCCGCGCTGGGCGGCGGTGAAGCGGACGTTCATCGGGTTGACTGCCACGCCGCCGGACAAGACTTCGTAGTGGAGATGCGGACCAGTCGAGAGGCCGCTTGAGCCGACATAGCCGATCAATTGGCCTTGCCGCACCAGTGTCCCCGGGGCGACTGCCAACGAACTCATATGGCTGTAGCTGGTAGCGAGGCCGCTGCCGTGGGTCAGGCGGATTTGGCGGCCATAACCACCGGCCCAGCCGGCGCGGCTCACCTGGCCGTCGGCGGCGGCGTGGATCGGGGTGCCCCAGCGCGCGCCAAAATCGATTCCCCGGTGCATTCGGGCGAAGCGCAAAATCGGGTGGATACGCAGGCCAAAGCCCGAGGTGATCCGCGCCGCGACCGGCCATATCATTCCTTCGCTGGCACGTGGCGTCCGGCCGATGGTGACGGCATCGACCCACACCGGTCGCCCGCCCGCGGTCCAGCGCACCAATTGCAAGTCGCGGTCGATCATCCGGTCGAGCCCGGCATAGAGCAAATCGCCCTCGGCGATCTGCCCGTCGGCGCTGCGGCGGCTGGCGATGACCAGGTCGAAACTGGCGTCGGGGCCAATCTCGCCGACATCAATCTCCTGCGCCAGCGCTTTGAGATAGGAGGTCGCGATCGTGGTCGAGGCGCCCGCAGTGCGCAGCGCCCAATAGAGGCCGTCGCCGGCGCGGCCGCGCACCCTGAGCGGGGTGGTGGTAACCGGTACCGCGATGCGGCTCAGCGCAAGGCCATCCGCGCCGCGCTCGACCAGCAGTTTCAATTCCATCGAGGCGCGCAAGGCAATGCGTTCGACCGAGCGCTGCCCGCCCGCGTCGCGCTTGCCGAGGCGGATGGCGATGCTTGTTCCGGGCTTGAGGCGCGGCGCGGCGTTGTGGATCAGTGAGGCGGCCCTGATCGCGTCACCGCGTGCCGCGCCGAGCCGCGCCAGGCTGCGCGCGAGCCCGTCGGGACCGAGCGTGGCAAACAGGTCGATTGCGGCGCGCTCGGGGGCGGTGTCGATCGGCACGACATTGGCGGTCGCCGCCATGCGGATCCCGCTGGCCGAGCCGCGCGCGATCGAATCGAAGCCGACCGCCCGCCACTGGTCGCGCGCCTCGCCGGTCAGCGACGCGGGATGCCCCGCCGGGAGCGGCCCGAAATCGGGGGCGGTCAGCGCGGCGGCGGAGCACAGCGCGCCGAGCGTCGCCAGCCCGCGCCACCAGTCCTTCGAGAATAGTTCGTCGCCAAGGTCGACCGCCAGGCTGAAGCTCGCGGAACGCGCGGGCACGAACGGCGCGAACGCCGCGAATGCGGTTGGCGGCGCTGCCCCCGCAGCGCGTCCAAACGTCCTTCCCAGCCAGGCTTCGCGCATCGACCGTAAAACTCCCTGCCCCACCTGTGGCGAAACAAGGTTAAAACCACTTTAACTCGTATCCCCGCTTGCACTTCGCGTGAG
>JBDSOV010000217.1:0-5838 GCA_039914575.1 Sphingomicrobium sp. | reverse complement strand
CGGCGGCTGGTCGCCACCGAGATGCTTTCCGCGAGGGAGATTGCGTGGCTCAACGACTATCATGCCGAAGTGGTCGAAAAGATCGGCCCACAGCTGGCGCCAGACGACTGCGCCTGGCTCGAAGCCGCCTGCGCACCGCTTTAGGGGGACGAAATGACGAAGATGCGTAGGGCGGCCGGTCCGCTCGGCTGGATTGCGCTCGGCTGCGTGCTGGCGGCGCTGTACATATTGGGGCCGCGGGCGGCGCTCAATCGCGGGCTCGACCTCGGCTATTCACTGGCCGCGTGGTGTTCGTCCTTGGTCTGAGGATCGGGCTCGCTTTCGCGCGACTGGGCCTTGCGCCGTTTGAGATTGTTGCGGAGCGCGGCGGCGAGCCGTTCGTCGCGTTGCTGATCGGCCTTGGACATGAGCTGTATTCTATCCGCCGCGCCGTCCGAGGCCAAGCGGGTTGACAGTCGCGCGCCGCTCCGGCCATAGGCGCCCGTCCCCGGACATGCTGTCGTAGCTCAGTGGTAGAGCGCATCCTTGGTAAGGCTGAGGTCGTGAGTTCAATCCTCACCGACAGCACCATCATTGAAAATTGCCAGTCCGGGGGACTGGTCATTTTCGATGATCCGCCGGAGGCAAACTTTCCTGCCGCATTGACGTTGCTTCATGGCCTCGCCATTCGCTGATCGATGCGCTTCTTCTCCGACAATGCCGCCGCCGCGTGCCCGCAGGTCATCGACGCTTTGGCTGCCGCCAATCGGATCGACACGGCATATGACGGCGACCAGTGGAGCCTGACGCTCAATCGCGCTTTCTCCGATGTGTTCGAGACCGAGGTCGAGGCGCTTTGGGTGACCACCGGCACCGCGGCCAACAGCATCGGCCTGGCCATGCTGTGCCCGCCGACCGGCGCGATCCTGTGTCACCGCTATGCGCATATCGAAGTTGATGAGGCGGGCGCTCCGGCGATGTATAATGGCGGCGCCAAATTGATCTTGCTCGACGGGCTTGGCGCGAAGGTCACGCCGCAAGCGGTCGAGGCGGCGTGCGCGCGGATTCGGCCCGACGTTCACCAGGTCCAGCCAGCTGCGCTGTCGATCACCAACGCCACCGAATATGGACTGACTTACTCGCCCGCCGAGACCGCCGCGCTGGGCGAGGCGGCCAAAGCGCGCGGGCTCGGCTTCCAGCTCGACGGTGCACGCTTCGCCAATGCCGTGGCGTCGACCGGCGCCAGCCCGGCCGATTTGACGTGGCGCGCCGGGGTCGACGTCATGAGCTTCGGCTTCGTCAAGAATGGCGGGATGAACGCCGAGGCGCTAATTTTCTTCGACAAGCGCCATGCTGAGCAGGCGCGGGTACTGCGCAAGCGTTCGGGTCATTTGCTGTCCAAGGGGCGCTACCTTGCCGCGCAAATATTGGCGTTGCTCGACGGCGATCTGTGGCTGGCCAATGCGCGGGCGGCCAATGCGGCGGCGCAAATGCTGGCCGAGGCCGCCGAGGGGCGGCTGGTTTATCCGGTCGAAGCCAATGAATTGTTCGTTCGCATGACGCCCGAAGAGGCCGCGCAAATCCGCGCTTTGGGGTTCGACTTTTACGACTGGGCGCCGGGCGAAGTACGGCTGGTGACCAGCTGGGACCAGGATATGGGTGCGGTCACGGCGCTGGCGAAGGCAATTCGTTCGCTGTGAGCCGCGCCCACGAGTCCCCGCTCGACCGGTCGATCGTCATTCCGTTCATCATCTTTACGGTCATCTGGGGGTCGACCTGGCTGGTGATTCGCGGCCAGATCGACTCTGTCGCGCCGCAATGGTCGGTGACCTATCGCTTTGCCATGGCGGCGGTGGCGATGGCCGCAGTGGCGCATTGGAAGGGGCAGTCGCTACGGCCCACCCCGGCGATGCTGACCGTCGCTGCGGTGGTCGGCATCAGCCAGTTCTGCTTCAACTTCAACGGCGTTTACGTGGCCGAGCTGTACATCACCTCGGGCATTGTGGCGACGGTGTTCGCCCTGCTGTTCATCCCCAACAGCCTGCTGGCCTGGGCGTTGCTGGGTCAACGGCCGAGTTGGCGTTTCGCGATTGGCGGGCTGATCGCGGCGGCGGGGATCTGTTTGCTGTTCGTCAACGAGCTTCAGTCGAGCAAGGCCAGCAACAGCGAAGTCCTCGCCGGCCTCGGGCTCACTTTGTTCGGATTGCTGTCAGCGTCCTGGGCCAATGTTTATCAGGCGCTCGAGCGGTCGCGCCGCCAGCCATTGCTGGCAATGCTGGCGTGGGCGATGGGCATCGGGGCGCTGGCCGACGGGCTGTTCGCGGTCGCTGTCGCCGGGCCCCCGACGATCGACATGAGCCTCGGCTATTGGTTCGGGCTGATTTACCTCGCGCTGGCGGCGACGGTTCTGGCGTTCAGCCTCTACCTTCCGGTGGTGCGCAAGATCGGGCCGGGACGCGCGGCCTATTCAAGCGTGCTGGTGCCGGTGATCGCGATGGGGTTGTCGACCCTGTTCGAAAATTACCAGTGGAGCCTGCTCGCCGCAGCCGGCGGGTTGCTCGCGCTAGGCGGGATGCTGGTCGCGCTGAGCGGCAATCGGGGGAGCAAGCTCGCCGCCCCCGACGCCGCCTGAGCATTATTTCGCCGGCGCCGCTGTCGTCATCACCATTGCGCGCTGCTGATCGGCGGGAAGCTCGGCAAGGTGCTTCGCCTTCCACGCCATCGCCATACTGACCCGGGTGCGGCCCGAGGGGTGATCGAAGAACAGGATTTCCTCAAGCGCGGTCGGTTCGATCTTGCGATATTCGCTGAGCTGCATCGCGGTCATGGCGAAGCCGTCGGGCTCGCGCGCCGCTTCGAGACCGAAGGCGTCGGCCTCGCTTTCGTGGATCCGGATGATGCTGTTGAACAAGATCCCGCCGGGGATGAGCAACAGCGCGAGCATCATATAAAGCAAGGGTGCCGAAGCCGGGTCCGAAACCTCGCGGACGCCCCATCTGCCACCGTATCGGGCGAGGATTTTGGGCGCGACGAAATACATGGTCGCGAACAGCGCAAGCATCATAAGCGTCAGATAAAGCAGCAATTTCTGGATATGGTACAGATTGTAATGGCCCATTTCATGGCCCATCACCGCCTTGATCCCGTGGATGTTGGAGCGGTTCAGTAGATTGTCGTTGAGCGCGATGCGGATGGTCGGGCCGAGCCCGGCGACATTGGCCGAGATGCGCTTGGTCTGCTTCGACGCGTCGACCACATAGACATTGTCGGTCGGAATATTCTGCTCGTGCGCGATGCGCAAGATTTCGGTCCGCACCGGACCATCGGCCATCGGCGTATATTTGTTGAGCAATGGTTCGATGAACAAGGGGGCGAGCATGATCATCACCCCCATCAGCGCCGCCATCGCCGCAGTCGCCCACAGCCACCAGCGCTTGGGACTGTTTCGAATCACCGCGTAAATCACCATGAACATGATAGCGCCGGTCACCAGCCCGACGCCCATCAGCTTGAGCTGCTCGATGCCCCAGCCGGCCAAGTCCTGATTGGCGAGGCCATATTGATGCTCGCGGTAAAAGCCGGTGTAGATCGACCACGGCAAGGTCAGCACCGCCCCGACCAACGTGAACGGCAGAGAATAGAGCGCGGGCTGGACCCAGCGGCGCTTGGTCACCTTGCCCGCCCAGGCGCTCCACGAGGCCGACCAGCCGAGGCTTAACATCAGCCAATAAGCGAGGATCGACACCACAGCGCCCCACAACGGCAGCCAGTAGCCGCCTTCGAAATAAGCATCGGACTTGGCCCGCGCCGCGCCATCCAGCGTGGCGAGATAGGCGCGTGTCGCGGTTTCGGCGTCGAACGCGGGCGCGGCGGACGCCGCCGCCTGCATGACGGTCAATAAACTCATCTGATCCTCCCTGATCCCCTGGCGGATAGACTAGGGCGCGTAGGCGGCGGCGCAAGGGGCGGCGTTAGGGGCACGGGCCACCGCTGGTCGATTGGCGGGGCGTTGCGTCAATCGACGGGGTCGCTTAGCAACCCCCGCCATGGACGCACGATTAAACCCCGAAGCCCCGACCAGCCCGGAGCATGTCACCACTTTCCGCAAGGATTATCGCGCCCCCGACTATATGGTGCGCGAGGTTGAACTCGATGTGGATCTTGATCCGGCGCGGACGCGGGTGCGCGCTACGCTGACGGTCGAGCGCAACGGCACGCATGACCGACCGCTGCGGCTGGCGGGGGACGGACTGGTGCCGCTGCTCGTGACGGTCGATGGCGGTGCGGCGCATTGGTCGATGGACGACGATACTTTGGTGATTGCGCTCGACGGCGCGGCGGCGCGGATCGAGACCGAGGTCGAGCTTAGCCCCGAGGCCAACAGCAAATTGATGGGGCTCTATGCCTCGGGAGGGATCCTCTGCACCCAATGCGAGAGCGAGGGTTTTCGCCGGATCACGTTCCACCCCGACCGGCCCGACGTCTTGTCGATTTATCGGGTGCGGATGAGCGCCGACAAAATGCGGTTCCCGGTGCTGCTGGCCAATGGCAATCTGCTGGCGTCAGGCGATGGGGATAGTGGGACTCATTGGGCTGAATGGCACGATCCATTCCCCAAGCCCTGCTATCTGTTCGCGATGGTTGCGGGTGATCTGGCCGCCAACCGCTCAACCTTCATGACGGCCAGCGGGCGGACGGTCGATCTCGCCATCTGGGTGCGCGAGGCCGATCTGCCCAAGACCGCGCATGCCATGTCGAGCCTGAAGCAGGCGATGGCGTGGGACGAGGCGGCTTATGGCCGCGAATATGACCTCGACTTGTTCAACATTGTCGCGGTCGAGGATTTCAACTTCGGCGCGATGGAGAACAAAGGCCTCAACATCTTTAACTCGCGCTATGTGCTGGCCGACCAGGACACCGCCACCGACGCCGACTTCGACGCCATCGCCGGGGTCGTGGCGCATGAATATTTCCACAATTGGTCGGGCAATCGAGTGACCTGCCGCGACTGGTTCCAATTGTCGCTGAAGGAAGGCTTCACGGTCTTCCGTGACCAGAGCTTTTCGGCCGATATTGGCTCGGCGGCGGTCAAACGGATTGACGATGTGCGCCTGCTCCGCGCGGCGCAATTCCCCGAGGATGCCGGCCCGCTGGCGCATCCGGTGCGGCCCGACGAATATCTCGAGATCACCAATTTCTACACCGCAACAGTGTATAACAAGGGCGCCGAGCTGATCCGGATGATGCGCACGTTGTTGGGGGCCAAGGCGTTCCGTGCCGGGGCCGATCTCTATTTCGACCGCCACGACGGCGAGGCCGCGACCTGCGACGATTTCGTCGCGGCGATGGAGGAAGCCAGCGGGGTCGATCTGACGCGATTCAAGACTTGGTACGAGCAAGCCGGGACGCCGCGGGTTGAGGCGCGGCTGGTGCATGATACTGAGGCGCGGACCGCGACCCTGCACCTCGCCCAGACCATCCCGCCGACGCCGGGGCAGCCCGACAAACAGCCGATGCCGATTCCGCTGCTCACCGCGCTGATCGGCGCCGACAGCAAGAGCGAGGTAGCGGGTGAGCGGCTGATCCTGCTCGAACAGGCAACTCAATCGGTAATTTTCGAGGGGATAAGCGAGGTGCCCTTGCTGTCGATCAATCGCGGATTCTCGGCCCCGGTTATCCTGACGGTTGAGCGGGGGCCAGGCGAACTCGAACGTCTGGCGGCATGCGACGGCGATCCGTTCGCGCGCTACGAAGCGCTGCAGGAATTGATGTTCACCGCATTGGTCGCTGGGGCGTCGGGCGCGGCGGTCGATGCCACACCGGTGATCGCGGCGATGCGCGATAGTTTGACCTCGAACG
>JBDSOV010000196.1:0-6184 GCA_039914575.1 Sphingomicrobium sp. | reverse complement strand
TGATGGACGGCATGAATATCGTCGGCGACCTGTTCGGATCGGGCAAGATGTTCCTTCCCCAAGTGGTCAAATCGGCCCGCGTGATGAAGAAAGCGGTGGCGCATCTGCTGCCCTATATCGAGGCCGGCAAGGACGAGGGCGCCAAGGGCAAGGGCCGCATCGTGATGGCCACGGTCAAGGGCGACGTCCATGATATCGGCAAGAATATCGTCGGGGTCGTGCTGCAATGTAACGGCTATGAAGTGATCGACCTCGGCGTGATGACCCCGTGGACCAACATCCTCGCCTGCGCCAACGACAATGGGGCCGACATGATCGGCCTGTCCGGTCTGATCACCCCCAGCCTCGACGAAATGGTGACCGTGGCGAGCGAGATGGAGCGCGCGGGCATGGTGATGCCGCTGTTAATCGGCGGCGCGACCACCAGCCGGGCGCATACAGCGCTGCGCATCGCTCCGGCTTATTCGGGCCCGGTGATCCATGTGCTCGACGCCAGCCGCGCGGTCGGGGTCGCCTCGGCCCTGGTCAGCGACGGGCCGCAAAAAGCCGAGCTGATCGGATCGACCGCCGCCGATTATGACGCGATCCGGATCGCGCGTTCGGGTCGCAGCGCACATGATCTGGCGACTATCGACGAAGCGCGGGCCAACAAGTTTCCCTACGATTCCCACGGTAAGCCGCCGCCGCCGCTCAAGCCGGGTCTCCACCACTTCGGCGAATGGCCGCTGCGTGAATTGAAAGAACATATCGACTGGACGCCGTTCTTCCGCGCGTGGGAACTGGCGGGCAATTACCCCGCGATCCTGACCGATCCGGTGGTCGGTGAAAGCGCAACCAGCCTGTTCGCCGACGCGACCGAAATGCTCGACCGGATCATCACCGAACATTGGCTCAAGCCGAGCGGCGTGGTCGGGCTGTGGCGCTGCCGCCGCGATGGCGACGACGTGGTCGCGCTGGCGGGGAATACCGAAGTCCACCTGCCCTTCCTCCGCCAACAGGTGAAGAAGCGTGAAGGCCGCGCCAATATGTGCCTCGCCGATTTCATCGATGGTGATGGCGACGACTGGATCGGAGGGTTCGCGGTCGGAATCCATGGCATCGAGCCGCATCTCGAACGGTTCCGCGCCGGAAACGATGATTATTCCGACATCCTGCTCAAGGCATTGGCCGACCGGCTGGCCGAGGCCTTCGCCGAGCGGCTCCACCAGCATGTCCGCGAAAGCCTGTGGGGCTATGCCGGAACCGAGGCCTTCGCCAACGTCGATCTGATCCGCGAAACCTATTCCGGGATTCGCCCCGCGCCGGGCTACCCCGCTTGTCCCGACCACAGCCTCAAGCCAATGCTATTCGACATGCTCGGCGGCGATCCGGCGGGGCTCACGCTGAGCGAGAATTTTGCGATGCTCCCGGCCTCGGCGGTGTCGGGCTTCTACTTCGGCCACCGCGACAGCCAATATTTCGGGGTCGCCAAGATCGGGCAGGACCAGCTCGCCGATTATGCGACACGGCGCGGGGTCGATCTCGACACGGCGGCGCGTTGGTTGCGGCCCAACCTCGACTAGCCGGTCGGGGTCAAGTAGCGCAGCTGCGATGATCCGCTTCCTGTTCCTGCTCCTGTTGATGGTCGCCGCGCCTGTGGTGGCGCAGCCGATGCCCGCGTTGGGCAAAACCGCCATTCGGCCGGAGCTGGTCGCGGAGGCGCGCGCGGTGCCGGGCGGCGAGGTCGAGCTGGCAATTTTGATGCACACCACGCCTGGCTGGCATGGTTACTGGCTCAACCCGGGCGACGCGGGGCTGCCGATGACCGTCGAATGGACGCTTCCTCCCGGCTGGTCGGTCGGGCCGATGCGCTATCCGGTGCCGGTCAAACTGCTCGTCGCGGGGATCGTCAACCACGTCTACGAGCGCGACTATGCCATCCTGCTGAGGTTGCAAGCGCCGCCCGGAATTACCGGCTCGCATGACATTCGCGCCAAGATGCGCTGGCTTGCCTGTACCGACAAGATTTGCGTGCCCGAAAGCGGCACCGTGGCGCTGTCGGTCCCGACCTCCGGCATTGCCATGCCCGATGGCCGCTTCAACGACTGGCGCCGCGCGCTGCCGCGTCCGCTGACCACCCCCGCCAGTTTCGCGCTCATGGGCGACACTCTCCGCCTCGCCATCCCGCTCCCCGCCAGAGCCACCATTGGCGAACCCTATTTCTTCCCGGCCGAGGACGGCCCGATCGATTATGCAGCGCCCCAGACCTTTACCCGCAAGGGCGATACGCTGATCGCCGAGCTCAAGCGTCGGCGCGGCGAACCGATAGCGATCAGCGGCGTGCTCGCGCTCGGCGACGGGCGGGGGCTGGGCCTTCGCGCGGTGCCCGGCGCGGTTCCGGACGCGGGCGTCGGCCTCAACGCCCTCCTCCTCGCCCTGCTCGGCGCGCTGGCCGGCGGAATCCTGCTCAATTTGATGCCGTGCGTCTTCCCCATCCTGGCCTTGAAGGCGCTCCACCTTGCGAAATCCGGCGGCGATGAACGAACCGCGCGCCGCGACGCACTCAGTTATGCTGCGGGCGCAATCGTCGGCACCGGCGCGCTCGGCATTGCCCTGCTCGCGATCCGCGCGGCGGGTGGCGCGGCGGGCTGGGCGTTCCAGCTGCAGGACCCGCGCACCATCCTGCTGCTGGTGCTGCTTACCACCGCCATCACGCTCAACCTGCTTCGAGTGTTCGAACTTCCGGTGATCGGCAGCGAGCGCAACCCGACCGGCTCGTTCGGCACCGGCGCGCTCGCCGCATTCGTCGCCACGCCCTGCGCCGGTCCGTTCCTCGGCGCCGCGCTCGGCACCGCATTGTTGCTCCCCGCTGCCGGATCGATCGCGGTGTTCGCCGCGCTCGGGCTTGGCCTCGCGCTGCCGTTCGTGGTTGTCGCCTTCGTGCCTGCGCTGCGCTCGAAATTGCCCAGGCCCGGGCCGTGGATGGTCCGCCTCCAGCGGATCCTCGCCATCCCCATGGCACTAACCGCAATCGCCTGCCTGTGGCTGCTGTGGCGGCAAGGTGGGGGACAAGCGTTCGGGCTCGGACTGGCCGGGGCGCTTGGACTTGGGCTGCTGCTGCTTGGCCTCGGCCTGAGGCAAAGCGACGGCAAGTCGGTGCTGTGGGGCGTGCCTGTCGCGCTGGCGCTGATCGGGGCGACGATTTGGCTGTTGCCGTCGCGCTCCGACACCACCGAGCGCGCTTCCACCGGTCGCGAGTGGAGCCCGGCCGCCGTTGCCCGCGTGACTGCCGCGGGCCGCCCCGTGTTCGTCTATTTCACTGCTGACTGGTGCCTGACCTGCAAGGTCAACGAAGCCGCCGCGATCGATCGCGCGGCGGTCCAGGCCGCGTTCCGCAAGGCGGGGGTCGTCACATTGGTCGGCGACTGGACCAATGGCGACCCGGCGATCACTCGTCTGCTCGACAGCCGTGGCCGCGCGGGGGTGCCACTCTATCTATGGTATGAGCCGGGCAGGGCCGAGCCCGAGGAACTGCCGCAGGTGCTGACTCCGTCGATGCTCAGCGGCCGCGCTCTCCGGGACCGCCAGTCGTCGCGTCTGCGCTAGCGAACACCTTTTTCCCCGCTACCCACGTCTCGAGCACCTTGGTCGCGGCGAGCGCCCGCGGATCGACCTTCGCGACATCGCGATCGACGAGGATGAAGTCGGCCCATTTGCCTGGCTCGAGGCTGCCGATCCTGCCGTCCGCAAAGCCGGCATAAGCCGCGCCGTGCGTGAAGGCGCCGAGCGCGGTGGCGAAGCTGACCTTTTCCTCGGGCCGCCATCCGCCCGGCGGCTGGCCACCCGGATCCTGTCGGCTGACCGCCGCGCTTAAGCCCGGGAAAGGATTGGGGTGTTCGACCGGAAAGTCGGAGCCGAAGGCGAGGCGGGCGCCAAGCTTCTCAATCGTCCGCCACGCATAAGCGCCCTTCAATCGCGGCGGATCGAGCCGCGCTTCGGCCATCGTTCGGTCGCTGGTCTGGTGGGTCGGCTGCATCGAAGCGATGATGCCGGCGGGTTTCAGCCGCTTGAGGTCGGCCGGGTCGGCGATCTGCAAATGCTCGATCCGCCACCGCCGATCGCCCTTGTGCTTCACGTTGAGCCGCTCATAGGCCGCGATCACCTGCGCATTGGCGGCGTCGCCAATGGCGTGGATCGCCAACTGGTATCCGCCCGCCGCCGCCGCTTCGGCCTGGGCCCCAAGCTCGGCATCGGACAGGAACCTGAGTCCCCGTGTGTCGGGTTTGTCGTGATAAGGTGCCTTCAACCACGCCCCGCGCGATCCCAGCGCACCGTCGGCATAAAGCTTGACCCCGCCGAGATGCAGCTTGTCGCCATACAGCCACCCGCTCGGCTTGCCGCCGTTGATTGCCTTCATTCCCGGAATCCCACCGGCATAACTCATGATCCGCGCCTTGAGCGTTCCCGCCGCCCCCGCGCGATTCATCGCCGCCCAACCATCGGCATCGGTCCCCATGTCGGCGGCCGCGGTCAGCCCGGTGCCCAGCATCAGTGCCTGCGCCTTGGCCAGCGCCGCGTCATATTGCGCGGGGGTGGGTGCGGGAATGAATTTCGATACCAGCGCCTCGGCATTGTCGACGAATAGCCCGTTGATGATCTCGCCGCCGGACGGCGCCTTGGTCGCGGTGGTTACCCCGGCCGCCTTCATCGCCGCGCTGTTGGCGACGCTGGCATGGCCATCGACCCGCCCCAGCCACACCGGCCGATCGCTGACCACCGCATCGAGATCGGTGGCGGTGGGGAAACGCTTTTCGGCCCACAGTTCCTGGTTCCAGCCACGCCCGAGTATCCACCCGTCGGGGTTGGCGTCGGCATAGGCCTTGAGCCGCGCCTGCAAGTCGGCGAGCGACGTCGTTCCCGTCAGATCAAGCTGCAGTGCCGCAAAGCCCAGTCCCATGACATGGCCGTGAGCATCGATCAGTCCCGGCAGCATCGTCTTGCCCCCGGCGTCGATCCGCCGCTTGATCCTCGTCGGCTGCTTCTCGTCATCGCCGCGGATCAGCTGGACGACCTTGCCATCGTCGCCGATCACTATCCCGGTGAACCGCTCCAACTTTCCGTTCGCGTCGACCTGAACGCCATTGGCATTGTCGATCAGCGTGTCGGCGGTTGCGGGAGTGGCGGCGAGCAGCGCGAGCAGCGCGATCAGAGGCTTGTCCATGGCGCGTGGCATAGCATTGTTTGGACGCTTCGGAAGGGCTAGTCGGCCATGATGAGCCTCACGCCACCAACCATCGACGACATCCGCACCGCCGCCAAACGCATCGCGGGCGCGGTGGTACACACCCCGACCTTGTGCAGCCGCACTTTGTCCGAGATGATCGGTGCCGAGCTCTGGCTCAAGTTCGAGAATCTCCAGTTCACGTCTGCTTACAAGGAGCGCGGTGCGCTCAACAAATTGCTCCAGCTGACCGACGACGAACGGGGGCGCGGGGTGATTGCGGCATCGGCCGGCAACCATGCCCAGGCGGTCGCTTATCATGGCAAGCGCCTTGGCATTCCGGTGACGATCGTCATGCCCAACCCGACCCCGACGGTGAAGGTGACGCAGACCGAAGGTCACGGCGCCCGTGTGGTGCTGCACGGCGAAACCTTCGACGACGCCTATGACAAAGCGCGCGAGATGGAGGCGGAGGAGGCGATGGTCTTTGTCCATCCGTTCGACGACGCCCAGATCATTGCCGGCACCGGCACCATCGCGCTCGAAATGCTTGAGGCGGTGCCCGATCTCGATGTGCTGGTGGTGCCGATCGGCGGCGGCGGGCTGATCTCGGGCATGGCGATCGCCGCCAAGACATTGAACCCGGACATTGAAGTGATCGGGGTCGAGGCCGAGCTCTATCCGTCGATGAAAAATGTCGTTGAGGGCCGCCGCGGCAAGATCGGCGGCGATACGCTGGCTGAAGGGATCGCGGTCAAGGAGCCGGGCCATCTGACCCGCGCGATCATCGTCGACAAGGTCGACAGCATCGAACTGGTCGCCGAGCGCGATATCGAACATGCTGTGGCTTTGCTGGTGGCGATCGAAAAAAGCGTGGTCGAGGGCGCCGGCGCGGCGGGGCTGGCTTTATTGCTCGCCAATCCGGGGCGCTTTGCCGGCAAGAAAGTCGGCACGATTTTGTGCGGCGGCAATATCGACACGCAT
>JBDSOV010000191.1:0-5525 GCA_039914575.1 Sphingomicrobium sp. | reverse complement strand
AACTTTGATGGGAAACCGCTGGACGGGCCTTTACGCAGCGATTCCGGTCAGGGCAAGCCCTTCGCGGGGCCGTCACAGACGGCCGTGCTGATCCTCGGACTGGAACATCCGGTCGACCTCGGCCACCAAATCCTTGAGGTGGAACGGCTTGGACAGCAATTTGGCTTCGGGCGTGGTCCGGCCGCTCTGCAGCGCGACCGCGGCGAAGCCGGTGATGAACATCACTTTGATCGCCGCATCGATCACGCTCGCCTTTTGGGCAAGTTCGATCCCGTCCATTTCGGGCATGACGATGTCGGTCAGCAGCAGATCGTAGCGCGCCGCTTCGAGCAACGGGATCGCCTCGGTGCCGCAGCCGACCGCGTCGACCTCATAACCGACACGGATCAGCGAGCGCTGCAAATATTCGCGCATCGACGTGTCGTCTTCGGCTAGCAGGATCCGGATCATGGAGTGCATAATGGCGGCAACGCACGACTTTTACCAGCGGCTCGGTGCGCCCAAATATTGCTGTCCTTTTCTGGCACGGATAGGCTGACCACTTGACCCGGCACCCGCTTGCCCTCCCCGATGTCATTTCGCCGCGCAGCGCGCTGCCGGTGCTGCTGTCAATTCCGCATTCGGGCCGCGCTTATCCCGGCTGGCTGGTGCGCGAATCGACCGGCGGGTTGGTGGCACTCGAGTCGCTCGAGGATCCGCTGGTCGACCGGCTGGCGTGGCGCGCTTTAAACGCCGGGGTCGGCGCGGTGATCGCCCGCGCGCCGCGCGCCGCGATCGATTGCAACCGCGCCCCCGACGAAATCGACCCGGCCGTAGTCACCGGCGCCGCCGAGCCCGCGTCGGCACGGGCCAAGGCGGGTCTCGGCATCATCCCCGGCCGCACCGCACGCCACCCCCATCTCTGGCGCCGCCCGATCGCTCCGCACGAGCTGGACCGCCGAATCAGCCTCGCCCACGCGCCCTATCACGCCGCCATCGAGCGCGGTCTCGACCGGCTGGCGATCGTTCATGGTGGCGCGGTGTTACTCGACTGCCATTCGATGCCGCCCCGCCGCGGCCAGGCCGAGCTGGTGATCGGCGACCGCCACGGCACCAGCGCGGCGCGGGCGCTGACCGACGCGGCGGCGCGGATTGCCCGCGCGCAGGGCTGGGAAGTCGCGCTCAACCTGCCTTATGCCGGCGGCCATGTGATCGAGCGCCACGGCCGTCCTGGCGACGGCATCCACGCGCTCCAGCTCGAGATCGACCGCAGCTGCTACCTTGGCGTCGACGGCCGCACTCCTGGCCCAGGCTTCGACCGCTCCGCCCGGCTGCTGGAGCAGCTGGTGCTTGGGCTCGCGGAAGTGATCGAGCTAACCGCCATTGCCGCTGAATGAAAAAAGGCCGCCCTGGCGTTCGCCGGCCAGCATAGTGAATCAAAAAAAAGGCCGCTTTGGCTTTCGCCGGCCAGCATCGTGAATCAAAAAAAGGCCGCCCTGGCTTTCGCCGGGCGGCCCGAGTTCAGGGAGGACCCGAGTAAACCGTGCTGGGAGCACGGCGACGCAGGGTTCCGCACCCGAAGGTGCGTAGCCGGGGGGGCAAAGGGGTGGAAAGCGCCCGCGCCGACCTGACGTTCAAATGGGGAGAGCGAATCCCGGCTTCAATCCCCGGTTCAGTCGATCCGGCGCATCCACCTCACGCTTCGGCGTCGGCCCCGGCGTCTGCGCCAGTCTTGGCCCCGGCCTTGGCTCCGGCCTTGGCCGCGACCTTGGCTGGTGCAGATCCGGCGGCGGGCACGGCGCCGAGCGGCCCCTTGCCCTGCGCGGCCTGGCGGAAGAAGACATCGCGAATCAGCGACAGCGACATCAGATGCGCATAGATCAACGGCAGCATCCCGCTCTGGTTCATCTTGCGCAGCTCGTCGCCGCGAAGCTCGCGCAACTTCTCCTCGTCGACCATGCGGAAGCCGCGATAGAGGTACGGCTGCTCGACCCCGTCTGGCTGGATCGAGACTTCGCCTTCCATCAGCAGGCCCGAGGTTTTGAGCTCGGCCATGAACGCCTGGGTGCGCAGCCCCGCAGTCTCGAACTGCTCGCAAAAAGCCAGAATGTTCTTGGTCAACTCGGTCGGCTGGTCGCCGTCGAACAACGCCTCGCCCTCATCCTCGCTGAACGCGCCCGAGGTCGGGTCGAAGCATAATGACAAATCCTCGCTGTCGGGCCGCAGCCGCGCCAGGATGAACGGAAAGCGGCGCAAATATGCCGGCATATAGGCCATTGCGTCGATCGGCTTGCCGTCGTCGTCGATAAACGCGTTGACCCCTTCGTTGAGCCCCATCAGCGCCAGCGGCACCGCATCGTCGCCAGCCGAAAAGATGATCGGAAAGCTGCGCTGCGCGTGGGTGAATTCCTCGACCGTGACCGGGATGGCATGGGTCTGGCCGATCCCTGGAACGGTGACCAGGGGCTTCATTTTCAAATTACCATGCTGGCCCGAATTGAGCGGCTGCAAATCATTGTACAACAGCGGCAGGTTGGCCGCACTCGGCGCTTGGGTCGCCATTTCACTCGTCTCCGTCTGAAGCGGGCCGCAGGGTGGCGCGGCCGATGAATTTAATGCGAATGCGCTCTAGAAGCGACCCCGCGCTTGTGCAAGTCTTGCACGTGGTTGCGGGTCGCTCGCGGCCCGCCGGACCGCCAGTGTGACGAAAAAATTCATCGACTGTTCAATCCCGCTTTGCCAAGCCATCGCCCTGCCATGATTGACCTGCCATGACCTTCGCCGGCTTTTTCGGCTTTATCGCGATGCTGCTTGCCACCGGCGAGGCTGAAGCGCCGCCCGCGCCGCCGGCTCAATCGGTGCGCGTGATGACGGTCCAACGACAGATGATCCTGCGCGTCCCCGTCCGCCCCTATCCGCGGATGATTTTCAAGTGGGAGGAGGAGAAGGGTCCCAAATGCCTCCCCGTCGGCGCCATCGCTGGCGCCATGCTGTCGGGCCCGGACAGCATCGACATCGTCTTGCGCAACCGTCAGCGGATGCGCGCCAGGCTCGATAATGATTGCGAAGGCCTCGATTTTTACGGCGGCCTCTATCTCCAGACCGAAGATGGTCAGCTGTGCGCCAAACGCGACTCCATCCGCAGCCGCATGGGCGGCACCTGCCGCATCGCCAAGTTCCGCATGCTGGTGCCCAAGGTCGAGCGGTAGCCCGACTTTACCAAACGCAATCCAAAGCACTAGGCATCGTGTCTTAGGAGAATCTCGATGCACGCCTTACTCGTCGCTTCGGCATTCGCGCTTGCTGCCGCTGGTCCGCATGACCACGGTCGACAAGTGCAGCTCGGACGCGTGAATTTCAAATCCAGTTGCCAGCCAGCGGCGGAGCAAGCGTTCGAGCGAGGTCTCGCGTGGCTCCATTCGTTTGAATATGAGCAAGCCGAGCGATCCTTTGCTTCGGCCGCCGCCGTCGATCCCGCATGCGGGATCGCCTCATGGGGAGTCGCCATGAGTTTTTACCATCCGCTGTGGGCTGCGCCTACCCCGGCCGAATTCGAAAAGGGCCGCTTGGCGCTGGCTCGGGCGAAGAGCGCGGAAAAAGCCAGTAAGCGGGAGCAGGCATTCATCGCGGCGTTGGGCGCTTTTTACGATGGCTCCGGCCAGCTCGACCACAAGCAGCGGGTGCTGGCGTATGAAGCGGGCATGGAGGAGCTTTACCGGGACTTTGCTGCGGATCAGGAAGTGGCGGTATTTTATGCGCTGTCGCTCATCGCCGCCGGAATGCTCGACGACGATCCAGCCTACACCCGTGAGAAACGGGCGACGGCACTGCTCAACTCGGTAATGGCGCAAGCGCCTTATCACCCGGGCGTCGCCCATTATCTGATCCACGGCTTCGATTACCCCTCGCTTGCCTCGCTCGCGTTGCCCGCCGCGCGCCAATATGCCGGGATCGCGCCGGCATCGGCCCATGCCCAGCACATGCCGTCGCACATTTTCACCCGCCTCGGTCTGTGGGAGGAAGCAATCCGTGCCAACCGCGCGGCCGAGGCCGCGGCGCGGGCCTATGCCTCGGCGCGAGGACTGCCGGGCGCATGGGACGAAGGGTTCCACGCCATGGATTATCTGGCTTATGCCTATCTCCAGGCCGGGCAGGACCGGGCGGCGAACCGGATCCTTGACCAGCTGAACAGAATCCACCGAGTCGATCCGCCCAACTTCAAGGTCGCCTATGCCGCAACGGCCATTCCCGCCCGCCTCGTGCTTGAACGTCGCGAATGGCGGAAAGCCGCCGCACTCACGCTGTCACCGAACGTCCGCAATTTGCTCCCTTGGCAGAAGTTCCCCTGGGCTCAGGCCAATATACACTTCGCGCGGGCAATCGGCGCAGCGCGCAGCGGCGACATCGAGCTTGGCCGTGCCGAGGCCACGAGACTCACAAATATCGAGCACGCATTGACAGTTGCGCCCGGCGACTATGACTGGCGCACTCAGGTGTCGATTCAGCGCCAGATCGCCGAAGCCTGGATCGCATTCGCGAGCGGACAATCCGAACCGGCGGTTGCGGCAATGCGGGCCGCGGCGGCTCTCGATGACAGGACCGAAAAGCACCCGGTCACTCCCGGCCCGTTGCTCCCCGCGCGCGAACAGCTTGGCGAGATGCTGCTCGAGGCCGGACGACCTGCCCTGGCGCTCGCCGAATTCCGCTCGGCGCTGGAGCGCACGCCCGGCCGACTTGCGGCGATTTCGGGGGCGGTGCGCGCGGCGCGGCTGGTCGGCGACCGCCGCCAGACGCAGCATTATGCAGCCGAACTGGTCCGGATCACCAAAAGCGGCGACGGCACCCGTACCGCCGTCCGCGACGCGCGATCGACCCTGGCCCATGTGCGTCGCAAGTAATGCGCGTCCGGACCTTGCCTGTTCGCTTGCGGAAACCCTGGATCATCAGCGCACAAAAAGCTTCCAATGTAGGATTTCGCCTGCTTTGCTTCGGCGTCTTTAATTTGGGGACACAATACTAATTGACCGGACACCGCGTCTTTGGTCCGCGCCGTTGCGGGGCGAGCAGGCGGTCGAGCGCAGCTTCGTGGGCCGCCACCCAAGCGTCCGTCGCCAGCGGTCGCCCGGCCCTGAGCCGCGCCTCGATCGCCTCGGCCAGTCGCTCAGCCTCCGCGCTCGCCTCGCCCAATTCGGCCCCGTGGGCAAGCATCGCACGCCAGTTGGGCATGTGGCGCCCGAGCGCCGCGACATCGGTCAGCCGATCATCGTCGACGCGCCGTCCGGCGCCATGGCTACCTTGTTCGGCTTGTCATTGCTGCGTCACCAGCAAAGAATAGTGGTTTGCCACCAACTGCCATCGATGTTGCCGCTCTACCCATACTCTGGTGAAGCGATTGTCCCGAGGAACTGCTTTGCCTCGGTCTTGCCCAATCATGGTTGAGCGGCCAGTCTCCACCGCCGTGTCTCCATAGACGCGCCAGCGCACCTCGTCGGTGGTGATGGACTGAAATCTCAAACTTCCCGACGTAAAATCTGCGATCACTTGCG
>JBDSOV010000188.1:0-2627 GCA_039914575.1 Sphingomicrobium sp. | reverse complement strand
CGCCGCGATCGTCGGTGATCAGCGCCACGCCGATCCCCCGGCTGGTCAGTTCGGCGGCCAGCGCATGGGCCGGCACCATATGTCCGCCGGTCCCCCCGGCGGCGAGAATGATGTTCATTTGTTCGACTGCTTCTTGGACTGCACGGTGGGGCGCTCCCCGCTCCATTTCACGACATAAGGCGAGCGCGAGAGATAGGGGTTCCGCCGCGTGAAGGCGAGCAGCAATCCCATCGCGATCGACAGTGCCAACATCGAGCTTCCGCCATAGCTGATGAACGGCAATGTCATTCCCTTCGACGGTGCGATCTGAACGTTGACCGCCATGTTGATCATCGCCTGCAACCCGAAGGCGATCGCCAGTCCCGCCGCGGCGAGGATCGCGAAACTCGACTCCTCCTCGAGCAATTTGATCAGCACCCGCGCGACGATCGCCAGGTAGAGCAACGCGATGGCGAGGCAGGCGATCAGCCCGAATTCCTCGCCGATCACCGAGAAGATGTAGTCGGTGTGCGGCTCGGGCAGCCCGAACTTGCGCGTCCCGCCGCCCGGCCCCATCCCGAACAGCCCGCCAGCGGTCAGCGTCTGCATCGCATTCTCGACCTGGAAATTGTCACCCTCGCCGAACAGGAAGCCGTCGATCCGCAGCGTCGCCACATCATAGGTGAAATAGGCCAGCACGATCCCCGCCAGTGCCGCCCCGCCGAGCGCCAGAATGACTTTCATCCGCAGCCCCGCTAGCGCCAGCATCGCGATCCACACCGTGCCGTAAATGATGGTCGAGCCGAAATCGGGCTGCTTCATCAGCAGCGCCGCCACCCCCGCCGTCAAGACCGCCGACATGGCAAACACCGGCAGATTCTTGTCGCTATCCTTCAGGCTCAGCAGCCACGCCAACGTTACGACGAAGAACGGCTTCAAAAACTCCGACGGCTGGAGCTGGCCGACGCCAAGCTCGATCCACCGCACCGCGCCATTCTTTTCGACGCCGATGAACGGCACCGCCGCAAGCAAGGCGAGGAAGATCACCGCCCCGCCGATCGAGAAGCGCTTGGCGCGTTCGCGCGGCATCATCGAGATCAGGATCATCACCGGAATCGACACCGCGATCCACCCCAACTGGCGGTAGAAGAAGTACAATTCATTGACCCTGACGCTGCCGCCCGAATAGCGCTCGGCGGCGGCGGGCGAGGCGGCGGCGACCGCGATCAGCCCGATCCCGACCAGGATCGCGATCAGCAGCAGCAGGACGCGGTCGATCTCCCAGAACCAGCGGCTCTGCGCCGAGCGGTCGGAGCGACCGTAGCGGCTGGGATCGGCAAGCGCCGCCTTGGCCTTGATCCGACTCGAAATGTCCGCCGTCATAACGCCCCCACATACTCGCGGAACCGATCGCCGCGTTCCTCGAAATCGCGGAACTGGTCGAACGAGGCCGAGGCCGGTGAGAGTAAGACAGTCTCGCCCGGTTGGGAATCCTTCGCGGCGCGTTTCACCGCATTTTCAAGTGTTTCGCATTCGGTGACGTCCACGCCCTCGTCGCGCAGCAGCCGCGCAAACATCGGTCCCGCCTCGCCGATCGTGTAAGCGGCGACGACATGATCGAGATGATCGGCGGTTTGCCCAAGCGTTTCACCCTTGGCCTGCCCGCCAACAAGCCACCGCACGCGCGGATAAGCCGCAAGCGCAGGCGCGGCGGCCTCGGCATTGGTCGCCTTGCTATCGTTGACGAACAGCACGCCGTCGCGCTCGCGGATGCGCTCCATGCGGTGTGGCAAACCAGGGTAGGTCCGTAGACCGTTGGTTATTGTTGCTTGGTCGATACCAAGGCGCACGCAGATTGCTGCCGCAGTCCAGATATTCTGGGCGTTATGCGGGCCAGCGAGCGCTGAGAATTCACCTTGGTCCGTGACTCCGAAATTTTCGTCCGGCGGGGGCTCGACAAAGCCGGAAGGGCCATTGTCTAGATCGAATAGGAATGTTCGCACCGACGTATCTTCAATGCCACTAATAGCCCAGCGCTGGTCCGTCTGCATCGCAAAGAGGCGCAGCTTGGAACGGCGATAAGACTCGAAATCGTCATACCGGTCGAGATGGTCGGGCGTGATGTTGAGCAGCACCGCGATGTCGCAATCGAGGGTCTTGGTCAGGTCGATCTGGTAGCTCGACAGCTCGAGCACATAGACGCCGCCGTCGGGCAGCGGCTTCTGGGACAATATCGGCAGCCCGATATTGCCGCCCATTAGGCTCGGCACCCCCGCGGTCTGCAGGATGTGGTGGATGAGCGCGGTGGTGGTCGATTTGCCGTTGGTGCCGGTGATCCCGACCACCTTGTGGGGCGGCAGTTCCGCCCGCGCCCGCGCGAACAATTCGATGTCCCCGATGATCTCGACGCCGGCTTCGCGGGCGCGCTGCGCGATCGGGTGGCTGTTGAGCGGTACGCCGGGCGAGACGACCAGACTGTCGAATTGCGCAAGGTCGGCACTGTCGAGATCGGCGAGGGCCGTGCCGTCGGGCACCACAGACCGCGCCTCGGCATTCCAGTCCCATGCCGTCACTTTGGCCCCGCTCGCCAGCAGCGCCTCGACCGTCGCCAGCCCGCTCCGCGCAAGCCCCAGCACTGCATAATGCTT
>JBDSOV010000123.1:0-2841 GCA_039914575.1 Sphingomicrobium sp. | reverse complement strand
CGGCTTTAGGAGCAATTTTCGATGGCAATGCAAACCACCAGCTCGAACGAAAGCGCCGAGCCGATGATGGAAATGAACATGACGCCGTTGATCGACGTCCTGCTCGTGCTGATCATCATGTTCATCATCACCATCCCGATCCAGAGTCACGCGGTGAAACTCGACTTGCCGCAAAACCAGCAGAATCTGACCCCGCCTCCGGTCGACCCGATCAAGAACAAGATCGTCGTCACCCAGGCCGGCGCGATCCTGTGGAACGGCACCCAGGTCGACCAGGGAACATTGCGCTCGTATCTCGATGCGTCGCAGCAGATGAACCCGATCCCCGAGCTCCATCTCCAGCCCGAAGCCGCTGCAAGCTACGGCCTGGTCGATGAAGTGTTGGCCGTGACCAAACGCGCCAAGGTCGAAAAAATGGGGTTCGTCGGCAACGAAGCCTATATGAATTTCTAAGTCCTTCGCGCGACTTGGAACTCGAAAGGGCGGTCCTGCGGGGCCGCCCTTTTTCGTTTCCGCGCTCAGGCCGTCGCGGCGCTTGGGCTGGCGCCGGTCCAGCGTTTGAACGCGCGGGAAAAGGCCGCCGGTTCCGAAAAGCCGAGACGGTAGGCGGCGGCTTTCACCGACAGTCGCTCGTCGCGCAGATAGCGCAAGGCGAGGCGGTGGCGCAGCCGGTCAAGCAGATCCTCGAAAGTAGTCCCCTCGGCGCGCAGGCGGCGGTAGAGCGTCTGGCGCGACACGCCGAGCTCGGCAGCAATGCCGTCGATGCGGACCGGCTGGCCGGCCAGCAGCCGCGCCTCGATCGCGTGCTCGATCGTCGCGCCGAACGCCGACGGCCGCTCGATCGCCGCGACCAAAGCGCGACTTATCTGGCCGAACAAGGCGCGCAGCGGCGAGTCTGCGTTACCGGGCGGAGCAAAGGCACCCGCAGCATGGACGACGCACGTGGCGCGATTCTCGCAACTCTCGCATTCGCCCTGCCGGAGCCGCGCGATGCAACGCGCAATCATGTCTTTGAACTGCACGATCATGCCTCCACTGTTGTGCCATCATAATACAGTATGACACCTTCTGGCAATGGCAACGTTCGCCGTGAGAAGGAGAAATATGATGCGCACGAATAACCTGTTGCTGGCCTGCGCCACGCTCACTGTGGCGAGCCCCGCGCGCGCTGATATTGTGACTGACTGGTGGGACGTCGCGAACCGCTATTACAATGCCGCGCAGGGGGCGCCGGGGCCGCTTAGTCCCGATACGGCGCGCGCCTCGACCCGCACCGCACTAGCGCTGTTCGAAGCGGTCAACGCGATCGACCGCCGCTACCAGGGTTATCTCAATCTCCCGGCGGGCGATCCCAAAGCGTCGCAGGACGCCGCCGCAGCGACCGCAGGATTCAAGGTGCTGCTCCACCATTATCCGGCCAACAAAGCGGCGCTGGAGGAGAGCTATGCACTGACCATGTCGGGCCTGTCAGAGGGACCGGTGCGGCAAGCTGGCGTCCTGATCGGCGAGCAGGCGGCGGCGCTGGCGATCGCCGCCGGGGGCCTCGATCCGGCGATCATCCAGGCGCCGTACCGGCCGCGTAGCGTGGCGAGTGAATGGGTGGCGACGGCCTTGCCCTCGCTCGATCCGTATTGGCAGGCGATGAAGCCGTGGGTGATTACCAGCGCGGATGCGCTGCGCTCAGCCCCGCCGCCAGCGCTGACCAGCGAAATTTATGCCCGCGATGTCGAGGAAGTGCGGCGGCTGGGCGGCAAGATGAGCAAGGAGCGGTCCCCGGTGCAGACTTTGATCGCGCGCTACCGCCAGGCGTTCGATGTGACTCCGTCGGTACGGCTGGCAACCGACGCACCGGGGCGGCGGCCAGTCGACAATGCGCGGCTGCTGGCGCTGTACCAGATGGCGTTTGACGATGCCGCGCATGCGATGATCGTCGCCAAGCAGCATTATGATTACTGGCGGCCGATCACCGCCATCCGCAATGCCGACAAGGATGGCAATCCGGCGACGCAACATGACGCGGGTTGGGTGCCCCTGCTGCCGACCCCCAATTTCCAGGAATATCCGTGCGGCCACTGCACCGTCGCGGCGGCAATCGGCGAGGTGATGGAGCGAGAAAGCGGAATGCCCGCGTCGGCCGGGGTGTCGGTCGCGTCGCTGGCCAATCCCAATTCAGCGATCCAGCATGTCGCAAGCTGGGACCAATGGGTCCAACAGGTCTCCGACAGCCGGATTTATGGCGGGGTCCATTACCGCTTTTCCAATGACGCGGGCGAATCCATCGGGCGCAAAGCGGCGGCCTTGGTCATCGCCAATGCGCTGCAGCCACTGGCGAGGCCCAAGCGAAAATGAGATGGACCTCAGCAGCTCAGGCGGGGCGGAAGGTCAGCGACAGTCCGTTGATGCAGTGGCGCTTGCCGGTCGGCTTGGGGCCGTCGTCAAAGATATGGCCGAGATGGCCTCCGCAGCGGCGGCAATGCTCCTCGACGCGGGACATGCCGAGGGTCGAGTCGGTGCGGGTTGCGATGGCGCGCGGCAGGGCGGCATAAAAGCTTGGCCAACCGGTGCCGCTGTCGAACTTTGTCGCCGATGAGAAGAGCGGCAGGTCGCAGCCGGCGCAGGTATAAATGCCGCGACGCTTTTCCTTGTTGAGCGGCGAGCTGTAGGGGCGCTCGGTGCCTTCCTGGCGAAGAATGTTGTAGCGCGCGGCGCCGAGCTGCTTGCGCCACTCGCCGGTGGTCCTGGTGACCTGATATTTGGCGGGAGCGGCGGCCGGACGCGCGCCGAATGCGACTCCGATCGCGGCGAGGGCGGCGGCGCCGAACAGGGTGCGGCGATTGACTT
>JBDSOV010000160.1:0-2575 GCA_039914575.1 Sphingomicrobium sp. | reverse complement strand
CCCTCGCTCCACACCGGCCACGCCACCGCCCATTCGGCGGCGCCTTGCGAATCGGGGAAGTCCTGCTTGCCGGCAAACGCGGGAGAGGTGAAACAGTCGCGGCCTTCAAGCTGCTCGGCGAGATGGTCGGCGAGGCCGCCAGGGAATTGGAAAGTGGCGGTTTCGGGGACCGCGTCGCTGGTGAGTGAAGGGTCGCAGCGCCAGCGGATTTCGACCCCGGCGAAAAGATAGGCCTTCGACCGCGCGAGCTTGTAAATCCGCTCCGGGCTGAACGCCGCGTCGGCCCCGAAAATGTCGGGATCGGGGATGAAGCTGACGCTGGTCCCGCGGCGGTTGGGCGCGGCGCCGGCGTCTTCGAGCGGGGAAGTGGCGATGCCTTTCGAGAAATGCTGGCGCCACAGCTTCTTGTCGCGCGCAACCTCGACGATCGTCTCGGTCGACAGCGCGTTGACGACGCTCACGCCGACGCCGTGGAGGCCGCCGCTGGTCGAATAGGCTTTCCCTTCGAACTTGCCGCCCGAATGGAGCGTGGTGAGAATCACCTCGAGCGCCGACTTGCCCGGGTATTTGGGGTGCGGGTCGACCGGGATGCCGCGACCATTGTCAACGACCGTCAGGCGGTTGCCGGGCTCGAGCGTGACTTCGATCCGGCTGGCGTGGCCGGCGACCGCCTCGTCCATGCTGTTGTCGATCACCTCGGCGGCGAGATGGTGCAGCGCGCGCGCGTCGGTCCCGCCTATATACCTGCCGGGACGGCGGCGGACCGGCTCAAGCCCTTCGAGCACCTCGATCGTGGAGGCGTCGTAAGCGTCGGGCGTGGCGGGTGAAGCGGAAGCGAAAAGATCGGACATTGGATAGGGCTATAGGAGGACGGTGGGGAGCCTGCCAAGCAGCGCGTCTTACCGCCCCGCCCGCACCGCGGCTTCGACGTCGGCGATTTGCCGGGGGATGGTGCGGCTTAGGTGCTCGTTGCCGACGGGGGTGATGAGGTAATCGTCCTCGATGCGCACTCCAAAGCCTCGCTGGGGCAAATAGATGCCGGGTTCGATGGTCAGCACAGCGCCAACCGGAAGCGGCTTGGAGTAATCGCCCGCATCGTGGACATCGAGTCCGACGAAATGGCCGAGACCATGCCAAAAATCGTCGAGGTGGCCGGCGCGGTGGATGATGTCGCGAGCGGTCTCGTTGAGATCTTCGTAGATCACGCCGGGGTGGAGATTAGCAGCGGCGGCGTCCTGCGCGGCGAGCACGGTCTCGTAGATGCGCCGCTGCTCGGGGTTGAAGTTCCCATCGACCGGGAAGGTACGGGTGATGTCCGAGGCGTAATAATCGACTTCGGCGCCGATATCGCACAAGATCATGTCGCCGGCGAGGATGACCCCGTCACGGCCGGTGTAATGGAGCACCGCGCTGCTTCGGCCGACGCCGACGATCGACGGGAAGGCGAGGCCGTGGGCTCCCGCAGCGCGGAATTCGGACTCGATGATATCGGCAAGCTGGCGCTCGGTCATACCGGGGCGCGCAGCGGCCATTCCGGCGCGCATCCCCCGCTCCGTGGACGTAATCGACTTGCGGATGAGCGCGATCTCGCGCGGTTCCTTGACGAGACGCATGGCGGCGATCAGTCCCGACTGGTCCGACATCGAGGTTCCGGGTATTCGCGCGGAAACCTTGCCGTAGAGCTCGAGCTCGCGCGGGGCAGGGCTGTCGGGGCCGACGAGCGGGCCGAGATAGTGCAAGGTCTTCGAGCGCGAGACCATGGCTGTGACAGTCGAGCCAAGGGTAGCGATGCGGGCGACTTTGGCGAACCCGGTGCGGCTCCGTAGCGACTGGCCAAGGCCGATCCGCTCGCCTTCCCACCGCTCATTCTCGGGGTCGCGCGGGGCAAGGAACAGCATTTCCTTGAAAGAGCGCTCGGCGGGAGCGATCACTAGTGCCGCGCCGGCCTCATCCATGATGCCGGTTAGATAGGCAAAGTCGCTAAGCTGGCGGCCGATGCCCGCGACCGGCGAGGTCGTGTCGAGACGCCCGACGCCATAGACCACCGCGACCCCGCCTTTCATCTGCGCCATCAGCCGCTGGCGGCGCTCGCGATAGACTTCGGGGCCAAACGGGCGGGTCCCGGCGGGGGAGCCGTAGGCGCGATGGTCGGCGGCCTGGAAGGCGGCGAGCGACGCGCCCGGGAGGGCAAACGTTCCCGCGGCAAGCGCTGCGCCCAAGAAATCACGACGTTCGAACATGGCTGGCCCCCCTTGGTCAGGAGGCCGAGCTTAGATGCGATCCTGCGGCGCGCAAGCCGCGTTCGACTAGCGCACCCGCGGCCCGCCGAAGGGCAGCGGCGGGGGCGGGCGGCGGTCGCGGCGGGGGAGCTGGGCCTGATAGGCCACCCCGCAATGATCGACGCAATAGGGATAGCCGGGATTCGCGTCGCGCCCACAGAAATGGAAGTCAGGCTCGCCCGGATGGCCCATCGGCCACCGGCAGATGCGATCGTTCAGATCAAGCAGGCTGGTCTTGCTGGCAACCTCGGCCGACGGCTTGGCCGGGACCAGGCGACGCGGCGGGGCCGGCGGGA
>JBDSOV010000138.1:0-11012 GCA_039914575.1 Sphingomicrobium sp. | reverse complement strand
AATTGGTGCGCCGCGGCCATTTGTTCCTCGCCCAGCCGCCGCTCTACCGCCTCACCAGCGGCGCCAAATCGCTCTACGCCCGCGACGACGCTCATCGCGCCGAAATCGAGGCCAAGCACTTCAAGGGCAAGAAGGTCGATGTCTCGCGCTTCAAGGGGTTGGGGGAAATGAACCCCAATCAGCTCAAGGAAACCACCATGGACCCGGCGAGCCGCTCGCTGATCCGCATCACGTTGCCCGCCGAATATCAGGACCGCCAGCCGGTCAAGGACCTCGTCGAGCGCCTGATGGGCAAAAACCCCGAGCACCGCTTCAACTTCATCCAGGCCAATGCCGCGAACCTCAGCGGAGACGAGATCGACGCATAACCCACTTCTGATCGTCGTTACGTGCGGGAGCGGACACTCATCAACTTTAGGCTAGCTTCGACCAAATTGAAGGAGCGCCAATGTTTTCGTCTTGCCAATCGCTGATCTGTGCATTTGCGCAACTGATGGCGCCGGTGATCGCCTCTGCAAGCACCAATGCTGTTCCACCGGGGGTTTCGTCGCCCGGTCCAACAGTCTCCGCAGCACCTGACGTGCCGCCATTGCCGCCGGCCCAGTTCGACCCAACGCTTAATGTCGAGGGCGTTGGCGTCGAGGCGCGCAGGATCGAGTCGCGGCTAAGCGTCCCGGTCAGCATCAATGGCAGCGGTCCTTACCGGTTCCTGGTCGACAGCGGGGCCGACACGTCGGCGATCGGGCTTGGCATCGCTCGACAACTCAAATTGCCGCTCGGCACTCCGGTGATGCTGAACGGAATGACCTCGCGCAGCATGGTCGATCGATTTCGAATCAACTCGCTCACGCTCGGACCCACCACCGTTCATCAGCTGCATCTTCCGGCTTTGCGGGAAGTGGACATGGGCGCGGACGGGTTGATCGGCATCGACGCGCTTTCACAGCAGCGCCTGATGATGGATTTCACCAAACACGAAATCAAGGTCGAGGATGCGCGAATCAAGGTGCGGGCATTGCCCGGCGAGATCGTCATTATCGGTCGCCGCAAGCGGGGCCAGTTGATCCTGGCCCAGGTCCGGGCGAGCAATCAGCGGCTCGACGCGATTATCGATACGGGCAGCGAGCTCACGGTCGGGAATTTCGCGTTGCGCGACAAACTCCTGCCCAGGACCCGCGAGGAGGTCAGCATGCTCGAACTGGTCGGGGTGACCGGCGAAAGGATCCCGGTCCAGCTGGTCATCATTGATGAGCTTCAGCTGGGCCCTATCCTTCTGCGCGATGTGCCAATTGCGTTCGCGGACCTGCCGCCGTTCAAGTTGTTCGGCCTGGCCAACGAACCGGCGCTGTTGCTCGGGACCGATATATTGGAGAAATTCCGGCGCGTGTCGCTCGACTTTCGGTCGCGGAAGGTACGTTTCCAGCTTCGTCGTTGCACCACCGAGGGGGTGATCTTCCGCACCGCACCGAAAAACGCCTCACGCATATCAGCGGTGAAAGGTGCAAATGCCTGCATGAAATAACTTGGTCGGCAGGTAGCGAACGCATGCCCCCGAGGACCGCTTCAACTTTATCCAGGCCAATGCCGCCAACTTGTCCGAAGATGAGATAGACGCGTAGTGCGGGTCTAGAGTGAAACGGAGGTGAGCATGGCCAGCGAGGACAATCCACGTGTTTTCTTGCCGCCACCGCTCATTTTCGGTGGCCTGTTGGCCCTGGGCCTGCTGCTGGATAGCGACCCGCTGCGTTTCGGACCGGTCTCGATTGGCGGTTTGGTGCTGGCCGTGGGCGGTGTCGTCCTGATTGGCATCGCGTTCGGCCTGTTTCGCGCCAGCGGAACGCGCGCCGAGCCGTGGCAGCCGTCCAGCAGCCTGGTCGATCGCGGCCTCTACCGTTTCACGCGCAATCCGATGTATCTCGGCATGGCGCTGCTTTCGCTGGGGATCGCGATCGCCTTCACCAGCCTAACCGGCGTCTTTTTGGCCTTGGCCGCCCTGCTCATCATCGATCGCGCGGTGGTGACGCGCGAAGAAGCTTATCTCAAACGCCGGTTCGGGCAGGACTATGTTGCCTACATGGCCCGTGTCCGCCGTTGGCTATGACGGAGGTCAAACCCCAATGCCGCCACTGATTGGCCTCGGCCTGGCAGTGTTCGTGGCGATCATGGCCCGGATCACCGGCCTCGACCGCGACCGGGCGCTCTACCCGGTCGCGCTAATCGTGATCGCCTCTTATTACATCCTGTTCGCAGTGATTGGCGGCAACCAGTCGGACGTGCAGGCCGCAGGCCTCCTCTTCCTGTTGTTCGCGGCCCTCGCGATTGTCGGCTTTCGCTTGAACCTGTGGCTGATAGTTGGCGGGCTTGCAGCGCACGGTTTGCTCGATCTGGTTTACCCCGGCCTCGTCGGCGATGGCGGTATGCCGCCGTTCTGGCCAGCCTTCTGCTTCGCCTATGACATCGCGGCGGCGGCCTGCCTGGCAATCCTGCTGATCGTTCGCCCGACCGCCAGCCGGCCTGTCTCGCCTTCGCCGTAATTGCCTGCTAGGCGCCCCTTCATGCTCAACATCAACGGAATCACGGTGCGCCTTGGCGGGCGTCTCATCCTCGACCGCGCCACCGCCGCGATTCCGCCCGGCGCGCGGGTCGGGCTGATCGGGCGCAACGGCGCCGGCAAATCGACCCTGATGAAGGTCATCATCGGCCAGATCGAGGCCTGTGACGGCACCATCGACATGCCGCGCAAGACCAAGCTTGGCTATATCGCGCAGGACGCCCCGTCGGGCACCGCTTCCCCATTCGAAACCGTACTCGCCGCCGATACCGAGCGCGCCGCATTGCTCGTCGAGGCCGAAACCTGCACCGATCACGACCGCCTCGGCCATGTCTATGACCGGCTGCTGGCGATCGACGCTTATACCGCCGACGCCCGCGCCGCGCGGATCCTGCTCGGCCTCGGCTTCGACGAGGACATGCAGGCCCAGCCGCTTGATTCATTCTCGGGCGGGTGGAAGATGCGCGTCGCGCTCGCCGCCTTGTTGTTTTCCGCGCCGGACGTGCTGCTGCTCGACGAGCCGTCGAACCATCTCGACCTCGAAGCGACTTTGTGGCTCGAAAATTTCCTCAAGGGCTATTCGGGGACGCTCGTCGTCATCAGCCACGAGCGCGACCTGCTCAACAATGTGGTCGACGTCATTCTCCACCTCTCGGGTGGCAAGATCGCGCTTTATTCGGGCAATTACGACGGGTTCGAGAAGCAGCGCGCCGAGCGGGTGGCGCAGATCGCCGCGGCGCAGGCTTCGCAAAATGCCCAGCGCGCTCGTCTGCAGGATTATGTTGCGCGCAACAGCGCCCGCGCCTCGACCGCCAAGCAGGCCCAGAGCCGCGCCAAGATGCTCGCCAAGATGCAGCCGATCGCGGCGCTTGCCGACGATCCCAGCCTGGCGTTCGATTTCCCCAGCCCGACCGAGCTTCGCCCGCCGTTGATCACGCTCGACATGGCGGCGGTCGGCTACACCGCCGATACGCCGGTGCTTAGCCGCCTCAACCTGCGCATCGACCCGGACGACCGCGTCGCTTTGCTCGGCCGCAACGGCAACGGCAAGACCACGCTCGCCCGCCTGCTCGCCGCCCAGCTTCCCGCCATGGCCGGCGAAATCCACGCCTCGGCTAAGATGAAGGTCGGTTACTTCACCCAGTATCAGGTCGAGGAATTGTCGGGCGACGACAGCCCGCTCGAGCATATGACCCGCGCCATGAAGGGCAAGACCCCGGCCGCGGTTCGCGCCCAGCTCGGCCGCTTCGGTTTCTCGGGCGAGAAAGCCACCACGTTGGTCGGCAAGCTTTCCGGCGGCGAGCGCGCAAGGCTGGCCTTGGCGCTGATCACCCGCGACGCCCCGCACCTCCTGATCCTCGACGAGCCGACCAACCATCTCGACGTCGACGCCCGCGAGGCGCTGGTCCAGGCGCTCAACGGCTATGACGGCGCGGTGATCCTGATCAGCCATGACCGCCACATGGTCGAGCTGACCGCCGACCGGCTGGTGCTGGTCGATCATGGCCAGGCGGTCGATTATCCCGGCAGCATCGACGATTATATCGACTTCATCCTCGGCCGGAACCAGCCCAAGACCGCAAGCAAACCGAAGGTCAAGAAGCTTTCGGGTAAGGCCAAAGACGACGCCAAGGCGCTCAAGAAAGCTGCCGCCGACGCCGAAGCCGCCAGCGCCAAGCTCGCCGCCGAATGCGCCGCCCTCGACCGCGAACTCGCTATGGCCTGCACCAAGACGATCACCGACCTAAGCCGCCGCCGCGCCCAGGTTGCCGAGCAATTGGCACAGGCCGAGGCGCATTGGCTCGACGTCAGCGAGCAACTGGAGTTGCTCGCCGCCTAGCGCCAGCCCCCGGCCAAGGCTTTCCGCTCGGCCGCCGAATCAAACGGCTCGCCAGCAATCCGCGATCCGATCAATGCGCCCAGTGCCGGATCGACCCCCGCCGCCATGCGGAATTCGCCACTTCCCGAACCCGCGCCCTGCACCAGTCCCCGAATCGCCCATTCATCGCCATCGCGGCACGCCAGCCCTTGCGCCGCGCCATCGGTGTAGCTGCGGCAGATTGATCCGGCCTGGTCGCGGAAGGTCAGCCCGATCCGCGCTCCGCTCGCCGCCGGCGCGCTCGCCAGCCGCATATCCAGCGCGCGATCAAGCTCTCCCGATGCGATCAGATGGCCGGAACGGGTGCGAACCGAGGAATCCCCGCTGCCACCAATCATCGTCCCGGTGACGATCCCGACCACCAGCGTCGCCGCGATCGCCGCCCATTGCGTCATCGATGGCAGCGCCCGCTCCGAGCGGCGCGACCGCGCGGCTGCCAGCTCAATCACGTTGCCGGCGTCTGCGTCCGCCAGTTGGCTGGCGGGAGGCTGTGCCTCCAGGGCCGGCTCGAACGCGCTTCGCAAGCGCTCCTGCATCGAGCGATGTTGATCCGCCTTGCGCTGCAGGTCGGGGTCAGCCGCGACCTGCGCCGCGACCTCGCTCGCCGCCTCCCCGTCGAGCTCGCCATCGAGCCAGGCAAAAAAGAGTTCGTCATCCATCATCATTCACCCAACATTGCCAGCAACGCGGTGCGCCCGCGCACCAGCCGACTCGACACCGTCCCGATCGGCAGTTGCAACAGCTCGGCGGTCTCGCGATAGCCAAGGCCCTCGATCAGGATGAGCAGCACCACCTCGCGCTGCTCGTCGGGCAAGCGGTTCATCGCCGCCATCGCCGTGCCAAGGTCGATCGCCGCTTCCACGCTCGGTCGCGGGTCGTACCCGACCAATTCGCCAGCCTCGGGCGGCGCCTCGAACACTGCCTTGCGGCCACGTGCCCGCGCCAGGTCGATCCACTGGTTGCGCATGATCCGGTACAGCCACGAATCGAGCCGAGTGCCGGACGTCCATTGATCGCGGCTGCGAAGCGCGCGTTCGACCGTCATCTGCGTCAAATCGTCGGCATCGGCCGTATTTCGACTGAGGCCGTGCGCGAACCGGCGCAACCGCGGAAGGCAATCCTGCAAGCCGCGCTCGAAGTCCAATGAGGAGCCTTTTCGTTGTCATGAAGGATGAAACGACGGATGGTCGTCGTTTCATCCCCAACTAGACAAAAACATGGGTGATACAAATGTCCAATATGCGCCGACTGGTCTTCATCCTCCTGATCGCCGCGGGAAGCGGTGCCAGCGCGCAGATCCTGCAGAGCGTGCAATTGCCCAACGCCAGTCTTCCCGGCGGGATCAGCACCGGCGGGATGACGGGGACACTTGGGCGGACGGTCGACCAGGCGATCGGCGACGGGTCGGTCGACTCCCTGATAGGGCACATCACCCGCGCCAACGTTGAGCGAGCAATCCAGCCGAGCCTGGCACGGCTGGTGCCGGAACGCGGGGTCAAGAGTGCGCCGCCGGCCACCCTGCTCGACCTGCGCCGCCTTCGGCTTGCCGAATTGGTCAGGCAGAATCGCGCGACACTCGAGATGGACGGCAGTGGCAATCCGGCGCGCCGTGGCCAGCTGATCGCGATCGACCCAAGCCGCGCCGCGCTTACCTCGGCGACCCACGCCGGTTTCACCATCCGGGCCGAGGAACATGACAAGATTCTCGGTTTGCGGACCGTAACTCTGGCAACGCCGCCCGCAATGCGCACCGCCAAGGCGCTCGCTTTGTTGCGCCGCGCAGCACCCGGCATCGATGCCGATTTCGACCATCTCTTCGAGCCCGCCGGCGGAACGCTCCTCGCGAGCACGGTTGCGCTCGCGGCTGGTACTGTCGGTCCGGGCCCGGTGATCGGCATGATCGACGGCGGGGTCGGCCGATCGCCGTCGCTGGCGTCCGCATCGATCGAGCAACGCGGGTTCGCAGGAGCAGCGCAAGCGACCGGCCATGGCACCGCGGTTGCGTCGCTCATCGTCGGCTCTGACGGCCGGTTTGCCGGGGCGGCACGCGGCGCCTCGTTGCTGGTCGGCGATGTCTATGGCGGAAACCCCGCCGCAGGATCGGCGTCGAGCATCGTCCAGGCGCTGTCGTGGATTGCCGCGCGGCGACCTTCGGTCATCAACATCAGTCTGGTCGGACCGCGCAATGCAATGGTCGAGCGCGCGATAAGCCTGTTGCTGGCACGCGGCATCAAGATCGTCGCGGCGGTCGGCAATGACGGCCCCGCCGCGCCGCCGCTCTATCCCGCGAGCCACGCAGGCGTGATTGCGGTTACGGGTGTCGACGGCACCAACCGGGCGCTGGCCGAGGCAGGAAGGGCAGCGCACCTCGATTACGCCGGACCCGGCGCCGACATGGCGGCCGCGCTTCCCGGCAAGGGCTATACGCGGGTTCGCGGAACCAGCTTCGCCGCGCCCTTCGTTACCGCTCGGTTGGCGATGACCGGGTCGACCGCTTTGCTCGATGCAGAAGCCGCCAAAGGCCGTGGGCGGATCGGCCGCGGGATCATCTGCGCGGCGTGCCGAATCGCGCCAAAGCAGGTGGGTGCCAAATAAATTCAACGGATGGGATGAACCGCCGGGACGAGATCGTTCTCAAGGAAGCGGGGCCGCAGGTTGCCCTCGGCAAAAAGGAGAACATCATGAACAGCTCTATCGCTCTCGGTTTCATACTGGCCATCGGCGCGACAGCCGTCCCGGCCCAGGCGCAGCTACTCGGCAACGTCACCGGCTCGGTTGGTTCGATGGTCAGCGGCTCGAATTCGGCCAATGGGTCGGGCGGCGGATCGCTTGGCGGCGCAGGCAATATTGCGGGATCGGTGCTCGGCCAAGGCGGTTCGCTCGGCGGCGGCCTCACCGGAAATGCCAGCGGATCAGGGAATGCGTCGCTGACCCGCTCGGTCGATCTGCGCAGCGGCTCAGCCAGCGGCAACGCCGGTCTCGCCGGGACGGTCAGTGGCGCCGCCAATGCAGTGTCCGGCGCCAGCGGCCTCGGCCAGTCGGCCGGTCTCGCCGGGACGGTCAGTGGTGCCGCCAATGCAGTGTCCGGCACCAGCGGCCTTGGCCAGTCGGCCGGTCTCGCGGGCAGCGTCACCGGAACGGGCTCGGCGGACAGTAATAGCGGTTTCGGCGTTCAGGCGATCGGCACGGATCAGGCGCTATCAGTCGTTGGCGCCGTTGCTGGCAGCGGGCGAGCGGCGGCTGCAGGTGCGGTTGGAGCCGCCACCTCGACCGCAGCGACGGCCCGCGCTCAGGCCGTCGGCATGGCTGGAGCCGCCGCTAATAGCGCCGGCTCACTTGCCGGATCGGTCGACGCCTCGGCATCGGGCAATGCCGAAGGCTCGGGCAATGCCGAAGGCACGGCCGAAGCCGACTCCGACGACCGTCCGTAAATTTGCCTTGAATACTGGCCCGTCCTTCATCTTCGCGAGGGACGGGCCGCTCTTCCTGTCGCCGGGCTATCGCGCGCAACAGCCGGGGATAACCTACCGCGACCCGAAGCCGGTCAGCATTGTCCGCACGGTCCGGAACACGATCAATATATCGAGCCAGGGCGAGAAATATTTGATGTAGAAAAAGTCATACTGGAGCTTGAGATGGATGTCGTCGACCTCCGCCACATGGCCTTGGTTGACCTGCGCCCAGCCCGAGATCCCCGGCCGAACGACGTGACGATAGCGATAGAACGGGATGTCGCCAGTGTACCACACCGACAATATCTCGGCCTCGGGGCGCGGGCCGATCCAGCTCATTTCGCCCTTCAATATATTCCACACTTGCGGCAATTCGTCGATCCGCGAGCGACGCAGGAATCCGCCGAGCCGTGTGATCCGCACATCGTCGTCATCGGTCATCGCCGCGCGGCGCTGGTCCTCGACCTCGCCCGCCACCTCCATCGTGCGGAATTTATAGACCCGGAACTGGCGCCCCTGGCGCCCGGTACGGCGCTGGCGGAACAGCACCGGCCCACCATCGACCAATTTGATTGCCAGAGCCGTCAGCGCCAGTACCGGGATCAGGATCGGCAGCACCGCCACTGCGAGCAGGAAATCGCCGAGATGCTTGATCGCCGAATAGGCCCGCGCCGGGACCAGGCTGCCAAAGCTATTCTCCGACAGATGGCGCACCTGCACCCGCCCGGTCAGGGATTCGAACAATTGCTGGACCTGGTACACCACCCGCCCCTCAAGCGCGGCGTCGGCCAAAAAGGCTTCCCACTCGTCGGACAGATTGGAAAAATCGGCAACGATCGCATCGCACTCGCGCACCCGGTCAAGCTCGGGGGCGCGCAGCATCCGCCAGTCGACCCTGTCGATCTGCTGCAATTGCTCGGTGTCGCCGACCGGAACGATCGCGATCTTCGGCCGAAGCCGCCGCGAGACTAAGAAATAGATAGCGAACGCCCACACCAAATGGAGGGAAAATCCCAACGCCAAAGACGGTCGGTGATAGGGCACGCGCGACAGCACCAGCAGGATCAACATCGCGGCATGCGCCACGAATACTGCAGGCAAGACAAGCTGGCCGGCGCGGATGCCGGGATAGGTGCTGACCGAAATGCGGATCCACAGCGCCATGCAGATTGCCAGCACATTGGCGATCAAGCTGTTGTGGAAAACCGCCGGATCGAAGCTCGTGTCGGCAATCAACCACCGGCTACCGGCCCAGGGCAGGACGGCCGCGAGCAGCAACGCGCCGCCAAATTCAAACCGCCGGCGAAGCACAAACGCCAGCTTTTTGGTCGATTTCAATGGCACGGTCTGGAGCATCGGTCAGAGTGTCCAGTAATCCAGCGATGTTGCAAGCTTGTGGCCGCGCCACATGCCTTTGATATCGGCCAATGTCCCGCCCGGCGCGAGCATCGCCTCGATCGCCTGCCGGGACATGGCGCAATATGTTTCGTGCCGAACCGCGCCGATGACGAGATCGAAACCGCCTTCCCCCGGCTCGGACAACCCACGGCCGTAATGCGCCTCGACCTCGTCGCCCGCGACCTGCGGATCGGCGATCGCCACGTCATGGCCAAGCTCCGTCAGCCGCCGGAATAGGTCGATCGAGCGGCTGTTGCGCAAATCGGGGACATTTTCCTTGAATGTCAGCCCCATCAGCAGCACTTTGCCCGCCCGCCCGCCGCGATGCGCGTGCAACCGGTCGGCGACCCAGTCGCCCATCGCATCATTGGTCTCGCGCCCCGCCAATATCACCTGCGGATGATGGCCGAGCGACTGGGCAAGGTGGCTCAGATAATAAGGATCGACCCCGATGCAGTGGCCGCCGACCAGCCCCGGCTCGAAGCCGAGGAAATTCCACTTGGTCTTCGCCGCATCGAGCACGTCCCACGCCGACACCCCGATTTCGGCCATGATCTGGGTGACTTCGTTCATGAAGGCGACGTTGATGTCGCGCTGGGCATTTTCGATCACCTTGGCCGCCTCGGCGGCGCGGATCGAAGCGGCGCGGAACACGCCCGCCGATGTGATCGCGCCATAAACGCGGGCCAGCGTCTCGACCACCTCGGCATCTTCTCCCGCGATGACCTTGATGATCTTGTCGACCGTATGAACCTTGTCGCCGGGATTGATCCGCTCGGGGCTGTAACCGAGTTTGAAGTCGCGCCCGCGCACCAGCCCCGCTTGCCCCAGCAGCCCGCCGCAGACATCCTCGGTCACCCCCGGATAGACCGTGCTTTCGTAGATGATGATCGGGCATTTCGACGGATCGACCAGCGCCGCGACGGTCCGCGTCGCCGCCTCGACCGCGTTAAGGTCGGGTCGGTTGGCGGCATCAACCGGGGTCGGCACGGTGACGATGTAGATGTCCGCCGCGCGCCCTGCCTCGGGATCGGCGGAGAGGGCGAGGCGCGATTCCGCAAGCGCCCCGGGCGCGATCTCGCCGGTGCGGTCGACGCCGCTCAGCAGCCCGTCTATCCGGCGCTCATCGACATCGATCCCGACCACGTCGAATTGCTTCGCCAGCGCCACCGCCAGCGGCAGCCCGACATAGCCGAGCCCGATCACCGCAATCCTCATGTTCCGCGCCCGATCCCGCGGTACGTCAGCCCCGCTCGCGCCGCCTCGGCCGGGTCATAGACGTTGCGCAAATCAACCAGCGCATTGCCTCGCATCCGCCGCGCCATTTCGCTGAGGTCGATCCCGCGAAACTCGTCCCATTCGGTCACCACCACCACGGCATCGGCGCCATCGGCCACCGCATAGGCATCATCGCCAAAGGTGATCCCCGGCAGCAAGGGTTCGGCCTGCTCTCGCCCGACCGGGTCGAACGCCACCACCACTGCCCCGCCCGCGACCAAGCCCGCGATCAGCGGGATCGACGGCGCGTCGCGCATGTCGTCGGTGTTGGGCTTGAAGGTCAGCCCGAGCACCCCGATCCGCTTGCCCGAAAGTTCGCCGCCAACCGCCTCGCGCACCCGCTCCGACATCGCCGCTTTGCGGTCGTCGTTGACCGCCACCACGGTCGAGATGATCCGTTGCTCGACCCCCGCTTCCTCGGCGGTCCGCAGCAGCGCCAGCGTGTCCTTGGGAA
>JBDSOV010000129.1:0-5114 GCA_039914575.1 Sphingomicrobium sp. | reverse complement strand
TGCAGTTCCGGATTCTCGCGCGCCGCAATCGCCTGCTCGGCGAATGGGCGGCGCGGCTGATGGGGCTGTCGGACGCCGAGACCCAGGGCTATGCCAAGGATGTCGTCCGCGCCGATTTCGAGGAAGCAGGCGACGAGGATGTGATCCGCAAGGTGCTCGGCGACCTCACCGCCGCCGGGGTCGAATGCGACGATGCCAAGATCCGCGAAGCGCTCGCGCACAAGTCGGTCGAGGCGCGGCGCCAGATCATCGAAGCGAGCAACTGATCGTGCCGATGGCGTCGGAAGAGATTGAGGCGATGATCCTCGCCGCTTTTCCCGATGCGGTGGTCGATATTCGCGACCTGGCCGGCGACGGCGATCATTACGCGGCCCGTGTGATCAGCCCGGCGTTTGCCGGGATGAATCGGATCCGCCAGCACCAGGCGGTCTATGCCGCGTTGAAGGGCAAGATGGGGACCGAACTGCACGCACTGCAGCTCGAGACAATCGTGCCATCGGGAGATCATCAATGAGCGATGTGAAACAACGAATCGGCGAGCTCGTCGGCGCCAATGACATCGTGCTGTTCATGAAGGGCTCGGTGCTGTTTCCGCAATGCGGCTTTTCGAGCCGCGCGGTCGCGATCCTCGACCATCTCGGGGTGGCTTACGAGACGGTCGACGTTCTTGCAGACCAGGATATCAGGAACGGTATCAAGCAATATTCGGACTGGCCGACGGTGCCCCAGCTGTATGTGAAGGGCGAATTCGTTGGCGGGTCGGACATCATGATGGAGATGTTTGAAAGCGGCGAACTTCAGCAATTGGTTGCCGCCGAAGCCTAGCAGATGTGAAAAGGGGCGGCGGCGCGGGACCAGAGACCGCTAACCGCCACCCCTTGTGTTTGGTTTGTGGAACCAAGTGGACAGCATCAGTGATGCAATCGCCGTGCCAACCCGCGTGAATGGCGGAAATACAGGAATTTTTCACTGTGCTAGTCTCAAGCCTCACTCCGAACCGTAAAGATATCCGACGGTTTGCGGTCGGTTCGTCGGGTCGTGGCACTTTCCTCGGCAAAGTGGGTTAAGCCGATATGGGCAGAGACGATCCAAGATTGCTCGGCACCAGAACTTTCGATGACGGCGCCGATCGCGGGCGCTTGCTGTGCGACATCACCCAGAGCTGGTCGGCGGTCGGCGGCGGGGTCGGTACTTATCTGCGCCACAAGCGCCAGCATATCCTGGACAACACCCCGCATCGGCACCTGCTGATCGTCCCGGGCGAGATTGACGAGGTGATCGAGGGCGGGCGGACGATCACCGCCACCGTCGCTTCGCCCAAAGTGCCGGGAAGCCCCAATTACCGGCTTCTCCTGCGCAGCTGGCAAGTGCGGCGCCTGCTCGAACGGTTCAAGCCCGACCTGATTGAGTGTCAGGACGCCTATAATTTGCCATGGGCGGCGATCAGTCACGCCCAGCGCCACCCGGGAACGGCGCTGGTCGCGGCCTATATGACCGATTTTCCGACGGTCTATGTCGAGCGTCCGTTCGCCAAGGTGATGGGCGAGACGTTGGCCGGCGCGGCGGCAGGACTGTGCTATTGGTATTGCGGCAAGCTCTATCGCCGCTTCGACCTGCTTTATGCCTTGTCCGAAAATGGCGGCGCGGCGAAGATGCGCGATCTCGGGCTCGATCCGGTCGAAGTCGTGCCGCTCGGCGTCGAGCTTGGTGAGTTTTCGCCCGACCGACGCGATCCCGCGCTGCGTCGCAAGCTGGGCGTTGGCGATGGCGCGCCGCTGCTGATCTATGCTGGTCGGCTCGATGGCGAAAAGCGCGCGCAGGCGGTGGTTGATGCGTTCCGCCTGCTGCCCGATAGCCTCGGCGCGCATCTGGTGCTGCTCGGCGATGGGCCGCTGCGTGAACAGTTCCTCGCGCTCGACGAGCCGGGGCTCCACGCGCCGGGCTACGTCAAGGCCCGCCCCGAGCTGGCGCGCTGGCTAGCGAGCGCCGACCTCTACGTCTCGGGCATGGCCGACGAGACCTTCGGCATTTCGATCATCGAGGCGCAGGCGTCGGGGCTTCCGGTGGTCGGGGTCGCGTCGGGCGCGATGGTCGACCGGGTCGACCACACGATCGGTCGGCTTGGTCCGGTCGACGACAGCGCGGCGATGGCCGCCAATATTCTCGACCTGTGGGCCGGCGACCTGACTGCAATGCGCCAGCGCACTTTGGCCCACGCCCGCCAGTTCGGCTGGGACAAGAGCATGGACAGTCTGTTTGGCGAGATTTACCCGCTCGCCATGCGCCGCGCCGCCGCGCGCGAGGCTGACCGGTCGTGCGCGTTGGCACCGGCCTTCGCGGAAGCTTGAACCACATTCAATTGCCGTTCAGTGTGTGCAGGCCAATTCGCTGCGGCGCATGATTGCGTATCGGCACCATGGGGAGGGCGAGTTTGTTGACCACCAAGATGCTGCTGCTGGCGGCGAGCCTATCGATTGCGGCCCCGCTGTCGGCGCAGCAGTCAACCGCTTTGCCTGACGCGCCAACGGCGACGTCGAGTGAATCGCCACCGCCGGAAGCAACGGTCGAAGGTGACACACCGGAGCGTGTCGCCCAAGTCCAGCGTTGCGAAGGGTATAAATTCGAATCTTTGGTCGAAATCGACCCGGTCGAGAAGAGCACGACCAGGGTCAAGCTGTGCGCCAATCCCGGCGCGTCCGATGCAGACTGGGTCAAGACACTCGAGGCAGCGGTTGCCCAGATCGAGCAGCGCGATATGCCGCCCGAGGCGAGGCAGAAACTTATCGGGGAAATGCGGATCGAAATTTCCAAATATGCGGCGACCTCGAACTCGGCGGAGACCGTGCCAGGCGTGCGCCCGTTGGTCACCGATCCGAGCGCGACCGCATCGCTCGCGGGGCCATCCGAGCGCTTCGAGACGTCGATCCTGCCGCCGCTGGCAAAGCCCAATGCCGCCGGGGCAGCCACCGCCGCAATTCCGGCTATATCGAAGCGACCGATGCGGATCGCGCTGAAATGTCTCGAGCGCGGCCAGACCGGCACCGGCGAAACCTGCGACTTGCTCAAAGCCAGCACCATTCTCGCGGTCAGTGCGGTCGAGGGCGTGGAAGACGGCGGCAGATTGCGCTTCCGCCGTCGCGGCGAAGTGCGCGGCGAAGTCGTGTTGGCACCGATGCGGCCGGGCCAGTTGGCACGCGTCAAATTGCCAACCGAATTATGCCGAGCAGTCATTAACAGCAAGGTCGAGATCGAGCTGGTCGGGCCCGAAGCGGCCGGTTCGGTGGCGGCCCGGCTCGGCCCGTACGACCTGCGCTGCTGACGCTTCGGTCGCTGGACCGCGAGGGTCCTTTGCGTGGCGGCAAGGTCCGTGGCAAAGGCTTGCCGTGGACGCCCCTTACGCCATTCTCGAGACGCTTGAGCCCGGCATCGGCCGGCTGCTGGCGCGCAACCCGTCGCCGTACACCTTCACCGGCACTCAGACGTATTTCGCCGGGGCAGGGGCGGAATTAGTGGTGATCGACCCCGGACCCGACATCCCCGAGCATGTCGCGGCGATCGTGGCGGCGGCGGGTGAGCGGCGGATCGCGGCGATCGCCTGCACCCACACCCACCGCGACCACAGCCCCGCCGCAAGGCTGCTCAAGGCCGCGACTGGCGCACCGATCATCGGCTGCGCGGCGCTCGCCCTCGAAAGCGTCGGCCCGCGCGCCGACGCCAGCTTCGACGGCGACTATGTTCCAGACAGCGTGTTGGCCGACGGCGAGGCGATCGAGTTTGGCGACGGCGAGGCGCTGGTCGCGGTCGCCACCCCCGGCCACACCTCGAACCACTTATGCTACGCCTATCGCGGATCCCTGTTCACCGGCGACCATGTGATGGGATGGTCGACCACCGTCGTGGTCCCGCCCGATGGTGACATGGGCCTGTTCATGGCCAGCCTCAACATGCTGCGCGAGCGCGACGACCGTGTGTTCTACCCTGCCCACGGTGCTCCGGTAACAAACACCCAGCAATTCCTGCGCGGCCTCATCGGCCACCGCATGTAACGCGAGAAGCAGATTTTGCGGCTTGTCGGCGAGGGCAAGGCAAAGATTTCCGCCATCGTCGCCAGCGCCTACCCCGGCCTCGACCCGCGCCTGATCCCGGCGGCGGGCGGATCGGTCTGGGCACACCTCATGGACCTCGAACGGCGCGCGATGGTTAGATCGGACGGAGAGACATGGACGATAGCCCGAACCTGACCCGAACGCCGATCGACCGGCGCCTGATCGCAGGCGTCGTGGTCGCGGCATTGCTGCTACTCGGTTATTTCTATTGGCAGCGGCGCGCGGCGCAGCAGGAAGAATATCAGACCAGCCTCGGCCTCGCCCGCGTGCTTTCGGCGACGTTCGAAGCGACCGACAGACTGGAAGTTGGCCAGGTCGATGGCGCGCTCGACGTGACCACGGTCGATCCCGGCCTGTTCCGCTTCCTCCGCTCGGCGCAAAAAGCGACATTACCTTATTCGGTCGCCTACCAGCTCGATCTGAGCCAGCTCGATACCGATGATTATCGCTGGGATGCCGAGAAACGCATCCTGCGCGTGACCATCCCCGACGTTGCCCCGACCGCTCCCAATATCGACGAGACCAAGCGCAAAACGCTCGCCACCGACGGCATGTTCGTGACCCGCGAGGCGTATGATAATCTCAACCGCCGCGCCGCATTGCTCGCCACTCGCGCTGCGGCGACCGAAGCGAAGAAGCCAGTCCACCTCAATGCCGCGCGCGCCAATGCCAAAAAGTCGGTCGCGAAACTCCTCGAAACCCCGCTATCGGTCGCGGGCCTCGGCGATGTCACGGTCGAGGTCGCCTTCCCCTTTGACGGCGTGGCGACGAGCGAGCAATGGGACGTCAGCCCGTCGATCGCCGAGGTGCTGGCTCGGCACAAGGCAAGCCAGTGAGCGTGTGGAGAAAGACCAAGTGACTGCCCAACCGACGACCTTGAAGGGCCTCGACCTGCTGGCCGAAATCGCGCGGCTCAAGATCGAGCGCAACGCGGTCATCCTGGCGCATTATTACCAGAAGGCCGAAATTCAGGACCTCGCGGACTTTGTTGGCGACAGCCTCGATTTG
>JBDSOV010000121.1:0-4828 GCA_039914575.1 Sphingomicrobium sp. | reverse complement strand
CGGCGACGCTCGACGGCGGCGCCGATCCGCGCGGCGCGATATTCGCCTTCCGCCGCTTCGGGTCGACCTGGCTGCGGGTCGATCTCGCCGACCGCATCGCGGCGCATGCTTTTGCCGCACGCCAGTCGGGGGCCGACGATCCGCTCGACCACGACCTGATCACCAGCCTCGGGCTCGACTCGGCGGCGGTGACCAAATTGATGGCCGAAATTGGCTTCATCCCCGCCGGCGACGCGTGGAAATGGCGCGGCAATCGCCCCCATCGACGGCATGGGCCGGTCGAAACCCCGCGCCCCGGCAACGCCTTCGCCGCGCTGGCCGAGCTCAAGCGGCTTTAGTCAGGAGATTGACGAGGCGGCGACCACGACTTAGCCACAGCCTGAGAAGAGGGAGCTTATCCGACCATGACCTATGTCGTCACCGACGCCTGCATCAAATGCAAATATATGGATTGCGTCGAAGTGTGCCCGGTCGATTGCTTCTATGAGGGCGACAATATGCTCGTCATCAACCCCAATGAATGCATCGATTGCGGGGTGTGCGAGCCCGAATGCCCGGCCGAAGCGATCCTCCCCGATACCGAGAACGGGCAGGAAAAATGGCTCGAATTGAACACCACATTCTCCAGCCAGTGGCCCAACATCACGCGCAAGAAGGACAGCCCCGCCGACGCCGACGAGCATAAAGGCGAGGAGGGCAAATATGACAAATATTTCTCCCCCGAGCCGGGCGCCGGCGACTGAAGGCGCGCAACCAAGCGTCGGGCCAACCCATCGTTCCAGTGCAGACTTGCCAATCGTTCCAGTGCAGACCTGAACGACGCGCCCGAAACGATCATTTGCCCCGCGCCTGATTTAGGTTAATGTTCGCGCGCATTCCTAAAGGGGGGATCAGAACATGCTTCGCACCGCCACCGCCGTCATCGCCTTGCTCGCCGCCACTCCAGCGCTCGCCCAATCGACGGGTGATCCGGGGTTGCCCAACCCCAACGACCAGTCGGATGTCTTCACGATTGCGCTCGGCGGCGCGTTCATCCCCGACTATGAGGGGTCGAACGATTATGAGGGAACCCCGTTCGCGGCGATCCGCGGTCGGGTCAACGGAATGAGCTTCTCGACACGGGGAACCTATCTCTATCTCGACCTCGTCCGCCGCCCCGACAGCGGGATCGATTTCGACGCCGGCCCGATCGTCGGTTTCCGCCGCGAACGTACCGGCAAAGTCAAAGACGATTTCGTCGATGCTTTGCCCGAACGCGACACCGCGATCGAAATTGGCGGGTTCGTCGGGGTCACCTTCCACGGCCTGACCAACCCCTATGACCAGCTCAGCCTGCGGCTCGACGTCATCAGCGACGTCGGCGGGGCGCACAAGTCGACCATCTTCAGTCCGGCGATCGACTTTGGCACACCATTGTCGAAGCGTACCTATATCGGCGCCTCGCTGTCGGCCGATTTCGTCAGCAACCGCTATGCCGATTATTATTATTCCTACGCCTCCATGGGTCCGTCGGGCGGGATCGGGACGTTGGCCATCCCGCCATCTTCCTACGACGCCGACGGCGGCATGAAGAATTGGAAACTGACCGCGCTGATCAACCAGTCGATCACCGGCGATCTGACCCACGGCCTGTCGATCTTCGGCGCCGGAAGCTACAGTCGGCTGGTCGGCGAAATTGCCGATTCGCCATTGGTCGAGGATCGCGGCTCGGCCTCGCAATGGCAGGCGGCAATCGGGCTGGCCTATACCTTCTGAACCGCCGCGGCCCGGGCCGCTGCAGCCATCAAAAAACGGGCGGCACCGATGGGTGCCGCCCGTCTTTCTGTTTCAGCCGATCAGCGGCAGGGCGTCACGTTACCACCCGAACGTAATGCCGGCCCGGGCGGCGGTCTTGCCGCCCTTGTTGAAGCCGTGGCTGACGCCCGCGGTCAACGCCATATTCTCGCCGATCATCGCGCCGAGCAGCAACGCGCCGGCATAAGCCCCGTCATAGGTTGCGACGTTGCCGGTCAGGTTGAACGACTTGCCCGGCAGGAACGCCGCGCCCGACAAGGCCGAGGCGACCGCGCCGGCAGCCGCAACCCGATTGTCGAGCCGGTCGAGCCGATTGTCGAAGTCGATCGCCAGCAGCTCGAGATTGTCGACCCGCAGGTCGAGCCCGTCGATCTGCGTCTGGAAGGTACCGCCCAAAGCCGCCAGCTGGCTGACATTGACCGCGTCAGTGGCCGCGACGCCAGCAGTGACGCCACTGATGGTGCGCCCGCCAACCGCGACCTGATTGATGGAGGTGTTCACCGTGCCCGCGCCAAGCGCGACCGAACCGGCAAAGCCCGCCGTGTTCGCGCCGATGCCCAGTGCCGTGCTGTTGCTGCCGCTGGCAATCGCCGCATCGCCGATGGCAATTGCACCGGCCGCCGAAGCATTGGCGATCCGGCCAACCGCGACGGTATTGACTGCGGTTGCCTGGGCACTGGTGCCAACGGCCGTTGCACCAAGCTGCGTTGCATCGGAGTTATGCCCAAGCGCCGTGGAAGCAGTGCCGCTCGCGACGGCTTGCGAACCAATCGCCGTGGCCGCCAGAGCGGTCGCCTGAGTATCTGAGCCAACCGCCGTCGCCAGGGAGAAAGTGGCGTCGGCGCTGAAGCCTAACGTGGTGGCACCGGTTGCGCCGACGGACGTGGTGCTGTTCGCACCCAAAGCGACCGACTGTGCGCCACCCGCAAAGGCACCGATCCCCAACGCGGCGGCATTCGTCCCCGCGGCCTGGCTGCCTTGCCCGACCGAAGTCGCTCCCACGCCATTCGCAATGGCCGTGGACCCGAACGCCGTTGAGCCGGTCATCGACGCCGTCGCTCCAGCGCCGACCGCCGTCGAAATCAGGCCGCCGGCGTTGGCGGTATTACCAATCGCGACGGAGAAGGTGCCGGTCCCCTGCGCACCAACGCCAATTGCAACATCGTTGATGGCGCCGGCAACGGCATTATTGCCGACCGCGATGGAGCCCGCGCCGGCAGCGCTGGTTGTGCCGTTGCCGATCACGATGGCGTTCGTGAATGTTGCGGTAGCCCCACTGCCGATGGCAATCGCATTGATTCCCGATACGGCGCTATCGAAGCCGATTGCCGTTCCACCGAGCGCGGTGACGAGGCTTTGAGCGCCAAGAGCTGTCCCGTTGGCATTCGCCACAGTGGAGTGCGAGCCGACCGCGGTTGCGTTGGCGGCAAATCCCGAAACAGCGATATTGCCCCCGGCAAAACTGATGTTTCCGACCACGGCCTCATCGCCAATTGCGACACTGCCCAGACCCGCAGCGATTGCGTAAGAGCCCACCGCCGTCGCGCCAAGTGTCCCTGGCGCAACGTAGGGACCGACGCCAATCAGACTGCCTGTGCTCACAAAAATGTTCGAGCCAACGACCGTGATGCCGTCCCCGGAGATAAGTTGATCCATCCCGACCGCCGTCAGATCAGTAAGTGTACCAACCGTGGTGCCGGAGGTGCCGCAGCGCAGTGAATCCGTTCCGGTAGGAGCTGTTTGAGCCACTCCCTCCCGGTCACAAGCGCTTTGCGCCGATGCTGGCGTTGACGCCAATGCCGCGCCCAGCGCGATGGCCGAGCCGGTCAGAAGGATTTTCATGGTCATTTCTCTTCCCCTTTGTGCGCGACGCAGCGTAGCGACGCTGATGCGACAAGGAGGATGGCTCGCGGATTGTATTGCCCCTAGAGCGCAAGCCGAACTCCCGCCTCGGGCGGATGTTGCGCTCAATCCACAATCTGAATCAAGCAAATCCAGTCAATCCCGTTAAGCATCTGGTTGTGAATGGATTCTTTGAAGCAAATCTCCGCTGCGGCAGAAGCGTGCGGTCGCTCAGGCGCGACAGCTGGACGACTCGGCATTCGTCCATTCATCGCGCTGCAACCTGGGCTCGCCCAATGAGCGCGAGACTTTCCCCTTTTGCCGCCGGGCGCTAACCTTGCGCAAATGTCCAAATATATTACGGAGCGCATCGTGATCGTCAGAAACATGCTCGGCGCCGCGATCCTCGGTGCCGCCATCGCCGCCGCCGCGCACGGCCAGGCTGTGCCCGCGGACAGTCCCGATGTCCCGCGCACGCAGTATATCGCCCAGATGGATCTTGAGTTCGGCAAGATGGACGCTGACAAGAATGGCAAGGTCAGCCGCGCCGAAATCGAGGTTTATGATCGCGCGGTCGCGTTGGGCAATGCCCGGGCCCGGGCGCTGGCGAGCTTCGCCCAGCTCGACGGCGACAAGAATGGCCAGTTGAGCCAGGCCGAATTCCTCAAACTCGTCACCGGCACCCCGCCGGCCGATGGCCGCCCGTTGCTGGCCAAGCTCGACGGCAACAAGGACGGGCAGATCAGCCTGATCGAACATCGCGGCGGCAAGCTGGCCTATTTTGACCAGATCGACAGCGACAAGGACGGCGTCGTTTCGGTGGCCGAAATGAAGGCCGCCGGAGTCATCAAATGAGCCTCACCACCACCCGGAGAAACAATGTGTCCATTCGTCTTTCATTCGCGTTTCTGATGGCCTCGGCCACGATCGCCCCGGCCACCGCGCAGACTGCGCCGGCCGCCAACGCCCCGCAGCCGATCCCGCGCACCGCATTCATGCAGCGCATCGATTCGGTGTTCGTCGCCGCCGACGCCAACAAGGATGGCTTTGCCGACCGCGCCGAACTCGAGGCGGTCCAGGTCAAGGACCTAAACGCGCGCAAGGCATTTGTGATCAAACAGCGCGAGGCCGCGTTCAAGTCGCTCGACAAGGACAATAACGGCTCGCTCAGCGTGACCGAGTTCAACGCCGT
>JBDSOV010000273.1:0-4026 GCA_039914575.1 Sphingomicrobium sp. | reverse complement strand
TCGCCGATCCTGCGCCGCTATGTCGATCGCGTGGCACGGGGCTTGGGTGAGGCGCGGCTGCAATTCATGCAGTCCAACGGCGGGCTGACCGATGCGGCGGCGTTTCGCGGTAAGGATGCGGTGCTGTCGGGACCGGCCGGCGGAGTGGTCGGGATGGTCGCCGCGAGCCGCCAGCACGGGAGTCCAGGCGAACCGCTGCGCCTGATCGGGTTCGACATGGGCGGCACCTCGACCGACGTGTCGCATTATGCCGGTCGCTTCGAACTCGCCGAGGAAAGCGTCATCGCCGGGGTGCGCATCCGCGCGCCGATGATGCAGCTCAATACGGTGGCGGCGGGGGGCGGGTCGATCTGCCGCTATGACGGGATGCGCTTCCGGGTCGGGCCTGAATCGGCGGGCGCGCAGCCAGGGCCGGCCTGTTACCGCGCCGGCGGGCCGCTGACGGTGACCGACTGCAACTTGGTGCTCGGGCGGATCGACGCGATACATTTCCCGGCGGTGTTTGGCCCGGCTGGCGACCAGCGCCTCGACATCGTCGCGTCGCGGGCCCGGCTTCAGGAAGTTGCCGACGCGCTGAACGATGGCCGGACGTTGGAACAGATCGCCGAGGGGTTCATCGCCATCGCGGTCGACAATATGGCCGCCGCGATCCGCAAAATTTCGATCGCGCGCGGCCATGACGTGACGCTCTACACCATGGCCTGCTTCGGCGGGGCGGGCGGGCAACATGCCTGCGCGGTGGCCGACGCGCTGGGGATCGAGCGCATCCTGATCCATCCGCTCGCCGGGGTATTGTCGGCCCACGGCATCGGCCTCGCCGACGTCAAGGCGATCCGCGAGGCTAGCTGGATCCAGCCGCTCGACGTCGATTTTACCGAGGCGCTGACCAAGCTTGAACAAGCGGCGGTGGGCGACTTGATCGGGCAGGGGATCGTGCGTTTGTCGATCGGCACCGATAAACGCGCTCGCTTGCGTCTGCCGGGGAGCGATTCGACGATCGAGATCGAGATCGGGCCCGCGATGCGCGACACCTTCCACCGGCTTCACCGCCAGCGCTTCGGCTATGCCGAGCCCGCCGCGACGCCGGTGGTCGAGGCGTTGCTGGTGGAGGCAATTGCTTCGTCGCCGAACCCGCCGCTTGACCTCGAAGATCGCGCGGCTGGCGAACACTTCACCGGCCCGGCCCTGATCTTCGACGACAGCTCGACGATCGTCGTCGAGCTCGGCTGGAGCGGCGGTCGCGCGAGCGACGGAACGCTCATCCTGACCCGCGCAATCCCTGCTATCCGGACCCTTGCCGCCGGAACCGACGCCGACCCAATCCGCCTCGAAATCTTCAACAATCTGTTCATGGCCATCGCCGAGGAGATGGGGGTCGCGCTGCAGGCCACCGCGACCTCGGTCAACATCAAGGAACGGCTCGATTTCTCCTGCGCCTTGTTCGACGCCAGTGGCGCTTTGATCGCCAATGCCCCGCACATCCCGGTCCATCTCGGCTCGATGGGCGAAAGTATCCGCACGGTTATCGAGGCCAGGGGCGCCATTTCCAACGGGCAGCCGCGCGACGGGCGCGGCATCCGGCGCGGCGATGCTTATGTCCTCAACGACCCCTATCGTGGCGGTACGCATCTGCCAGACATCACGGTGATCGTCCCGGTCTTTTACGACGGCGCGATCGAGCCATCCGCCTTCGTCGCGGCGCGCGGCCATCATGCCGATGTCGGCGGGATCGCGCCCGGATCGATGCCCCCCGACAGCCGCAGCATCGCCGACGAAGGCGTGCTGATCGACAATGCGCTGATGGTCGACGAGGGGCGGTTTCTCGAGGACGACATGCGCGATATCCTGGCCAGTGGACCGCATCCCGCGCGCAACATCGATCGCAACATTTCAGACCTTCGCGCCCAGCTCGCGGCGTGCGTGCGCGGGGCCGAAACATTGGTCCAGACCGCGCGCGAGCAAGGCGCGGACATGGTCGCGGCGTACATGAACCATGTCCTCGCCAATGCCGAGGAATCGGTCCGCCGCTTGCTCGACCGCCTCGATGATGGCGACTTCACCTACAAGATGGACAACGGTGCCGAGGTCCGCGTCGCGATTCGCATCGACAAGGCCGCGCGTTCCGCGACGTTCGATTTCTCCGGGACGAGTCCCCAGCTCAATGACAATTTCAACGCCCCGCGATCGATCGTCCGCGCCGCCTCATTGTACGTCGTCCGCACCCTGATCGACGACGTCATCCCGATGAACGATGGCTGTTTGCGCCCAATCACCCTCATCGTGCCCGAAAATTCGATGCTCAGCCCGGCCTTCCCCGCGGCGGTGGTCGCCGGGAATGTCGAGACCAGCCAGGTGGTGACCGATGCTTTGTTCGCCGCGACGGGCCGCCTTGCGCCTTCCCAGGGGACGATGAACAATTTTACCTTTGGCAACGCGGCCCACCAATATTATGAGACGATCGCCGGAGGCTCGGGCGCTGGCCCCGACCATGACGGGACCGACGCGGTCCAGACGCACATGACCAACAGCCGCCTGACCGATCCCGAGATATTGGAAACGCGCCTGCCGGTGCGGCTCGACACCTTCGCGATCCGCCGCGGATCGGGCGGCGCGGGCGCGCATCATGGCGGCGACGGGGTAGTACGCGAATTGACCTTTCTCGAGCCGATGCGCGCCAACATCCTCGCCAACCGCCGCGCCGTGGCGCCGCGCGGAATCGCGGGCGGCGGCGATGCCGCAGCGGGGCAAAACTGGGTCGAGCGGGTCGACGGCAGAGTCGAAATGCTAACCGCGACTGGATCGGCCGAGATGCAAATCGGCGACCGCTTCATCATCGAAACGCCGGGTGGCGGGGGATTTGGGGAGACAAAGGGATGATCGATTACTGGCCCCTGATCGGCATCCTGCTGGTCGTCGTCGGCTTCGCGCTGAAGCTCAACCCGATGCTGGTGGTCACCGCCTCGGCGTTGGTCACTGGGCTGATCGCCGGGATGGGCCCGGTCGAGGTCGTCTCGACCTTTGGCAAGGCGTTCAACGACAATCGCATCATCGCCATCGTGTGGATCGTGCTGCCGGTGATCGGCAGTCTCGAGCGGTTCGGGCTGCAGCAGCGCGCGGCAAGTCTGATCCGCTCGTTGAAAGGTGCGACCGTCGGCAAATTGCTGATCCTTTACCTCGCCTATCGCCAGGTCACTGCTGCGATCGGGCTGCACTCGACCGCCGGTCATCCGCAGACGGTGCGTCCGTTGGTCGCGCCGATGGCGCTGGCCGCGGCCGAGAAGCAACATGGCGAACTCACCGACGACGAGGCTGACGCGGTCAAAGCTCAAGCCGCCGCGACCGACAATGTCGGCTTGTTCTTCGGCGAGGATATCTTTTTCGCGATCGGGTCGATCGTGTTGATCCAGCAGACGCTGGCAACCTACGGCTACGACCTCGCCCCGCTCGAACTGGCCTTGTGGGCGATCCCGTCGGCAATCGGCGCGTTCATCATCCACGGCTTCCGATTGTGGCGGTTCGATAAAAATCTCTCGGTTCGGAGGGACGGGGAATGATCACCCTCCACTGGCTTTACCTCCTCGCGGGGATGATGTTCGCCGCCTTCGCGATCCTCAGCGCGACCGATCGGTCCAATCCCAAGCGCTTCGGCAATGCCGCTTTCTGGGGGCTGATGGCGGTCAGCCTGCTGGTCGGCGACCGGATCGGCGATTTCGGCAACGGCCTGCTGGTGCTCGGCCTTGCCGGGCTGGCCGGGTTCCACTTCCTCGGCCGCGGGCATCCGCCGACCACCAACGAAGTGCAGCGCGAGGGCTTCTCCACCCGCTTCGGCAACCGGCTGTTCCTGCCCGCCCTGATCATCCCCGCCACCGCGCTGATCGGCACATTGGTCTATAATTACACCCCGCTCGGCGCCGCCGGGTGGATCGAGGCCAAGCGCGAAACCTATGTCTTCCTCGCGATCGGCGTGCTGCTCGCGCTCGCCACCATCTATGCCTGGCTCCGCCCGCCCATGCTTGCGCCGCTGCA
>JBDSOV010000265.1:0-2967 GCA_039914575.1 Sphingomicrobium sp. | reverse complement strand
GGCTCCGTAGCGGGTCAGCATCAGCCAGCCGGAAATGAGAACGACGAAGATCAGGCTGAGCGGCAGGAATACCTTCCAGCCGAGCCGCATCAATTGGTCGTAGCGGTACCTTGGCACGGTCGCCTTCACCCAGCCGAAGATGAAGAAGAAGATGCTCATCTTGAGGAACAGCCACAGGATTCCGGGGATGTCGAACCACGGGATCAGGTCGATGTTGAGGAACGGCAGGAACCCGCCCCAGAACAGGATGGCGTTCAAGGCGCACATCAGGATGACGTTGGCATATTCGCCGAGCCAGAAGAGCGCGAAGCTCATCGACGAATATTCGGTCTGGTGGCCCGCGACGAGCTCGCTTTCCGCCTCGACCAGGTCGAACGGGGTGCGGAAGGTCTCGGCCATCGAGCTGATCAGGAACACCACCGCCATCGGGAACAGCAGGGGATTGAAGCCGAAGCCGTTCAATAGACCGAAGCCGATATTGCCCTGTTGCGCCATGACGATGCCGGTCAGGTTGAAGGTGCCCGCATAGAGCACGACGCAGATGATGACGAAGCCGATCGAGACTTCATAGCTGACCATCTGCGCCGCGGCGCGGATCGCCGAGAAGAACGGATATTTCGAGTTCGACGCCCAGCCGGCGAGGATCACGCCATAGACCCCGAGCGACGAGGCGGCGAGGACGTAGAGCATGCCGACATTAATGTCGGTCAGCACCACGCCGACGTCGAACGGCACCACCGCCCACACGATCAAGGCGGTGGTGAACGTGATGATCGGCGCGATCAGGAACAGCGCCTTGTTGGCGCTCGACGGGATGATGGTTTCCTTGAGGAAAACCTTGAGCCCGTCGGCGAAACTCTGCAGCAGCCCCCACGGCCCGACTACGTTGGGCCCACGGCGAAGCGCGATGGCAGCCCAGATCTTGCGTTCGGCATAAATCACCATCGCGACAGCGAGCATCAAAGGCAGCGCGATGACGAGGATGCCGATGATGGTCGCGAGGGTCCAGGCCCAGTCGTAGAGCATGCCGTTGCGGACGAAGAAGTCGGTCATAGGGACAGCGCCCCCGCAAGCATATAATCCCCGTTTGTGCCGAGCGTAGTCGAGGCACGATGGCAGCGACCCATGCCGGACGTCCCTCGACTACGCTCGGGACAAACGGAGGGGGTCGTGATGGTCAACCAGCAGCTCATTCCGCCGCCTCCCTAAACTCGACCCCGTGGAGCAGTTCCTCGGAGCAGCGGCGCATCGTCGGGCTGGCGCGGCAGATGGCGTTGGTGAGGTAGAAATCCTTGATCGGCAGGTTGACCGGGCCCGAGGCCTTGGCGGCGAGCTTGGGCGGGTTCCAGCCGAAATCGACGATGCCGTCGGTCCCGAGCGCTGGCATGTCGGCGATCATCGCGGCGCGAAGCTGGTCGAAGCGGTCGAACGGGAGCGGCCGGTCGATGAGGTCGGACAGCGCACGAAAAATGGTCCAATCCTCGCGCGCGTCCCCAGGTGGGAAGGTGGCGCGTTCGGAGCGCTGCACGCGGCCTTCGAGATTGACGAAAATGCCGTGCTTCTCGCTATACGCCGCGCCGGGCAGGACCAGGTCGGCCGAAGCCGCGCCCGCGTCGCCGTGGTGACCGATGTAAACCGTAAACGCGCCCTTGAACCGGTCCACCGCGACTTCGTCAGCACCGAGCAGGATGACCAGCGACGGCTTGGCGGCGGCGATGTCGGCGATCCCGCCTTTTTGTGCGTAACCGAGCATCAGCCCAGCCATCCGCGACGCGGCGGTGTGGAGGATGTTGAAACCGTTCCAGCCGTCCTTGACGAACGAGCCAGCAGCGGCGAGCGCGGCGCCCTGCCCGCCCGCGGCGAGCGCGCCGGGGCCGACCATCATCACCGGCCGTTCGGCCTTGGCCATCGCGTCGGGGAGTTTGCCGAGCAACGCGAGATCGTCGCCGAGCCATTCGACCGGATAGGTCAGGTCGACCTCGGGCCCGATGCCGAACACCTTGGCGCCGCGCCGCACCGCCTTGCGCAGCCGCGTGTTGACCAACGGCGCTTCCCAGCGCGGGTTGGTTCCGACCAGCAAGATCGCGTCGGCGGTCTCGAGATCGGCCAGCGGGGTGTTGAACCGCACCGCGCCCAAGGACGTGACGTCATAATCGAGTCCGGTCTGACGGCCTTCGAGCAGCGCCGAACCGACGCCCGCGAGCAGGGCCTTGGCAGCGTACATTGTCTCCGCATCGACCAGATCGCCGGCGATCGCCGCGACACCAGCGCCAGCCTTTTTGAACTGCTTGGCGAAAACTTCGAGCGCCTCACCCCATGTGGCCTCGCGCAGCTTGCCCTTTTCGCGAACCCAAGGTCGGTCCAACCGATTCCTGACCAGGGCATCGACATGGTGACGCGTCTTGTCGTGCGCCCATTCCTCATTCACCGCGTCGTTGATCCGCGGCAGGATGCGCATCACCTGGCGCTGGCGGACGTCCATCCGGATATTGGTGCCGAGCGCGTCCATCACGTCGATCCCGGGGACCTTGCGCAGTTCCCACGGCCGAGCCTCGAAACTGTACGGGCGCGACAGCAACGCCCCGACCGGACACAGGTCGACAAGATTGCCGCTAAGCTCGCTGGTCAGCGCATTCTCCAGATACGACGTGATCTGCGCATCCTCGCCGCGGAACAGCATGCCCATTTCGGGAGTCCCCGCGACCTCATCGGCGAAGCGGATGCAGCGGGTGCACTGGATGCAGCGGGTCATCGCGGTCTTGACGATCGGCCCCATATATTTGTCTTCGACCGCCCGCTTGTTCTCGTCGAAGCGCGAATTGCCACGGCCATAGGCCATCGCCTGGTCCTGCAGGTCGCATTCGCCGCCCTGGTCGCAAATCGGGCAGTCGAGCGGATGGTTGATGAGCAGAAACTCCATCACCCCCTCGCGCGCTTTCTTGACCATCGCGGTGTCGGTGCGGATCA
>JBDSOV010000262.1:0-4124 GCA_039914575.1 Sphingomicrobium sp. | reverse complement strand
CCCGGGGATGCGTCGGGGTGTGAACGAAAAAGCGGCCGGCGCGGATCGGCTCGAGCCCGGCCTGGCTCATGGTCACCCAATCGGCCTCGCCCAATTCCTCCACTTCGGCCTCGCCAACGCCGAGCGCCTCGAGCGCGGCGATGTCCGCGGGGTCCGGACGGCGCTCGAAATACGCATGGATGAGCCAGTTGTCGGGCCGGTCGGGGTCGGGCTCGTCGGCGACCAGCACCGGCGGGTCGCCGCGCGCCGCGAAAGGTCCTTCGCCTTCGGTAATCGCGGCCGCCTGAGCGCGCGAGCAGTGGACCGAAACGCGGACGCTCATCGCCGGGGCTTGGCCTGCGCCGCTTCCTTGGCCAGCCGCTCGTCGAGTGCCTTTCCGACCTCGGCGGCATAGGCCGTGCAGCCGTCTGGATCGAGCAGCCGCTCGCCGCGGGCGAAGCGGTCGCGGAGTCCGCTTGCCGAGGGGTGCGGCGAGAGAAGGATGTCGCACGGGCTCGCGGCGATCTTCGCGATCGAGGCGCGGTAGGCCTGCAAATATTCGGGATGGTCGCTGAACCGATAATCGTCGCGGCTGACGGGGGTCAGGCTGTCGGCGTAAACGATGGTTCGGCACACGCCCCCGTCGCAGCTGATCCAGCGCCAGCTCATCGACCCCGGCGAGTGACCGGGAGTGGCGATCGCCTCGACCATCAGATTGCCGAGCCGGACCTGCTCGCCATCGCGAATGACGCGCTCGACGCTGGCGGAGGGGAAGGCCTTGTGCATTCCCGCCTGCGGGTCGTCCTTGGCCGGAAGGCCGGTGGTGAAGACTCGCGACGCGGGCAAGGAGGTGACGAGGCTCGCGCGGCTGCGCTGCTGGAGCTCGGCGATGCCCCCGACATGGTCGAAATGCTCGTGGCTGGTGAGGATAGTGCGAACATCGCTGAGCTTGAAGCCGAGCGCCGCAATATTGGCGGCGACGACGCCTGCGCCCTTCTCGGTCGTGCCGTCGATCAGGATATGGCCGCCGGTGCCGGTGATCAGGATCGCGCTGATCCCGCAGGTCCCGACATAATAAGCATTGCCGTGGATGCGGACGGGCGGGCCGGCCTTGTCCCAATCGTCGTTCTCGGTGCACGTCGCGGCCCAGCGCGGTCCGGCCTTTTCGATCGGAGCGCGCGGTTGCTCGATCTGCCGCGGTTTGCCGAACGGGATCGACAGCTGCATCGCGGCCAGAAAGAAAACGCTAGCGAACATAGCTGGCTCCATTGGCGTCGATGATGCTGCCCGTGGCCGATGCCGGCGCATCGGTGGCGAGCCAGCGGATGATCTCGCCGATCTCGGCGGTGCTGGCGACCCGCCCCAATGGAATGTCGGCAAGGATCTGCGCCCCGCCGCGGCCGGTCAGATAGTCCTCGGTCATTTCCGAAACGGTGAAGCCGGGCGCGACCCCGAAGCAAAGGATGTTCTGGGCGGCATAGCCCCTTGCGATCGTGCGGGTCATCGCGACCATCGCGCCCTTGGACGCGGCATAATGCCAGTGGCCGGGCGAATCGCCGCGAAAGGCGGCGCGGCTGGCGACATTGACGATCCGGCCGCCATCGCCGCGATCGAGGAAGTGCCGCACCGCTAGGCGCGACAGGTCCGCTGCCGACTGCAGGTTGATGGTCATGGTCCGGGCCCAGGCGGAGTGCCAGTCCTCATCGGAGACGTCATCCGAAACGGGTTCGTAAATCCCGGCATTGTTGACGAGCACGTCGATGCGGCCGTCGAGGCGTTCGAGCGCGGCTTCCCACATGGCTCGGGAGGTTGCGGGTTGGGCGAGGTCGCCGGCGATCAGGCTGTCGCTGCCCAAGGTCGAATGGCCGACGACGTCATGTCCGGCCGTCCGTAATTGTTCGAATGCCGCGAGGCCAATGCCCCTACTGGCGCCGGTAACGAGGATCTTCATGGTCTCCGGTTAGCCGCAAATGGCTGACCGCGAAATGAAGATCAGGCGGCAATCCCGTTGACGAAGGCCTTGGCGGTCGACTTGAAGTTGGCGATCTGGTCGCTGAACTGGCCGAAACCCAATTCGACCTCGTCGATGTCCTTCGCGACATTTTCCGTGTCGCTGCGGATCGCGGCGATGGTCGAGCTCATCGAATCGGCGGCGAGCGCGGTCTCGTCGACTGCCGCGGTGATCATCGTCACCGTCTGCGCCTGCAATTCCATCGCCTCGCGGATGCGGTCGGCGGAGGTCTGGACCTCCTCGACCGTATGTTGGATCGAGCCATTGGCTTCGACCGTCTGGCGGGTGGCCTGCTGGATCGCGGTGATCTTGGTGGTGATGTCGTCGGTCGCCCGGGCGGTCTGGCTGGCGAGGCTCTTCACCTCCTGCGCGACGACCGCGAAGCCGCGGCCGGCATCGCCCGCGCGTGCCGCCTCGATGGTGGCGTTGAGCGCGAGGAGATTGGTCTGCCCGGCGATATCGCGGATGAGGCCGAGGATCGATTCGATCGCTTCGACGTGCGAGCTCAGCGCCTGGCTGACCTTGACCGCTTCCGATGCCTGGTCGCCGGCGCGGGTGGCGACGCCCGCCGCCACTTCGACTTCGGCGCGGGCATCTTCGATCGCGCGGATAAGGCCTGCGGCGGTCTGCGCCGCTTCACGCATCGCCACCGCCGATTGCTCGGCCGCCGCGGCGACTTCGCTGGTCTTGCCGAGCATTCCGCGCGCCGAGGCGGAAGTGGCGCGTGTGCGATCGCTGAGCGACTTGGACTGGTCGGTGCTGGCACGGACCAGATCGGCGACCTGGCGCTCGAAATGCGCGCTCTCGTGACCCCGGGCATCGCCCGCGGCGATCGCCTCGAGCATCGACAACTGGGCGAGGGTGATGTCGGTTTCGATCATCTCCATGCGGTTGAAGGCGGCAACGCACTGCGCGAGAGTTCCCGGATCGTCGGCGAACCGTTCGCAAATCCTGGCGATGACCCGGCTGGCGATGCCGGCATGTTCGACCATATAGTCGGGCACCGGTGTTTTCTCGGCATAGATGTGGCGGCCGTAATCGGCGATGCGCTGGACCCAGTCGGCATCGGCCTTGCCGGCATAGACCGGGGCATAACGATCAGCGCGATCCTGACCGAAATCGGCGCGGACCTCGTCGACGATGAGGTCCGCGACATGTTCGCGAATGAGGGCGATGTCGCGATCAAGCGCGCCGTCGCCGTTATAGGCCGCCAGCCGGCTGTTCACTTGGTCGTCCGTCAGCTTCTGGAGCCGGCCACTCTCGACACTCATTCTTCCGCTCTCCGTATAGATCGTGCCGCCCGCGTGGACGGCGCCTTGACCTGCACATGCGCCCGCAATGGTTAAGACGGGGTTAGGCCGGGCGTTTGGAGCGGACCGCGGCCTTGCCTCGTTCCGGCCGCCGCCTTAAGCCGCGCTCGACCGATCCTTTCGCTTCAGGACCCTGTGCATGGCCAGCAATCATCCTCGACCGCTCAGCCCTCATCTGACCATCTGGAGGTGGGGTCCGCATATGGCGGTTTCGATCCTCCACCGGATCACCGGGGTCGGCCTGACCATCGTCGGCCTCGCCGCTCTGGCTTGGTGGCTCGCGGCAATCGCCGAGGGCGCCGAAGCGCTTGAGCGGTTCACCGGCCTCGCCGGATCGCCACTGGGGCTTGTCATCCTCGTCGGCCTGACCTGGGCCTTCTTCCAGCATCTGCTGTCGGGCCTTCGCCATCTGGTGATGGATTCGGGCGCGGGATTCGAGCTTCAGACCAACAAGACCATGGCGATCCTCACCGTCGTCGGTGCGCTGTTCCTGACCGCGATCAGCTGGGCATTGTTCCTGGGGGTGCTGGCATGAGCATCGGCGACAGCGCATCGCCGCTGGGGAAGGTCCGCGGCTTGGGGTCGGCCCGTCACGGCGGCGAGCATTGGCTGGGCGAGCGGGTCACCAGCATCGCCTTGCTGGTGCTTGGCGTGTGGTTGATCGCCTCGCTCCTGCTGCTGCCCGATCTGTCGCTGCGGACGCTCCGCGAATGGTTGCGCGCGCCGAGCGGTGCGATCCCGATGGCGCTGCTGGTCGTCACCGCGTTCATCCACGGCCTCGACGGAATGAAGGTCGTGGTCGACGATTATGTCCATGACGAAGG
>JBDSOV010000248.1:0-3367 GCA_039914575.1 Sphingomicrobium sp. | reverse complement strand
CGATCCGCGAGGAAGTGACCAAGACATTGCTGCGCGCGCAGGTCCAGTTGAACGATCCGACCCCGCCGGGGCTGCCCGACTTCATCACCAGCCATTTCGACCCGCTGTCGGGCGACGATGACAGTTTTGATGCGGATGGCGCACCTGCGATGTTCGCTCCGCAGATGCAGAGCCCGCTGCCGCTGATGCCCGAGGGCGCGCTCGAGCCCGAAAGCCGCAATGCGCCATGCCCGTGCGGGTCGGGGCGAAAGTATAAGCATTGCCACGGCGCGCTGGCCTAGCCGGAGCGCGTCGGTGATCGATCGGACCGAGTTGCGCCGCGCCTATCGGCCGGAGGAGAATGCGCTGGTCGCGCAGCGGCTGGCCGAGGCTGAACTCAGCAACAAGCAGGCCTCCGAAGCGGCGGCGATGGCGCGGTCGTTGTCGAAGGCGGTGCGCGGCCACAAGCCGGCCGGGATCGACGCCTTCATGGCCGCCTATGACCTTGGCAGCGACGAGGGTATCGCCTTGATGTGCCTGGCCGAGGCGTTGCTGCGGATCCCCGATGCGGAGACCGCCGACGATCTGATTGCCGACAAATTGTCGGGGCCCGACTGGGCCGAGAAAATCGGCGATTCGAAATCGACCTTCGTCAATGCCGCGACCTTTTCGCTGCTGCTGACCGGCAAGGTGCTCGACGAGGCCAATGACCGGTCCGACGGGTGGCGCGCGGCGCTGGGCCGGGCGGTCGGGCGGCTGGGCGAGCCGGTGATCCGCACCGCGGTCAGCCAGGGGATGAAGATCCTGGGCAAGCAATTCGTGTTCGGGCGGACGATCGAGGAAGCCCTCAAGCGCGCCGCGCCCGAGCGCAAAACGGGAAATAATCACAGCTTCGACATGCTCGGCGAGGCGGCGCGGACGCATGACGATGCGGCGCGTTACGCCAAATCGTACAGCGATGCGCTCGACGCGATTGCCGGGGCGGCGGCCGGCGGCTTTCGCGCCAGCCCGGGGATTTCGGTCAAATTGTCGGCGCTCCACCCGCGTTACGAATGGAATCATGCCGACGAGGTCAAAGCCGCGATATTGCCGGTAGTGCGTGACCTGGCGCTGAAGGCGAGCCAAGCCGACGTCCATTTCACGATCGACGCCGAGGAAGCCGACCGGCTCGAACTGTCGCTCGACATCATCGAGGCGCTGGTCGCCGACGACGCCTTGTTCGCGGCCAGTCGATCAGCGGGCGGTTGGAGCGGGTTCGGGCTGGCGTTGCAGGCCTATCAAAAGCGTGCCTTGCCGCTGTGCGACTGGACCGCAGCGCTCGCCCGCAAGCACAAGCGCAAGCTGATGGTTCGTCTGGTCAAGGGCGCCTATTGGGACACCGAGATCAAGGCGGCGCAGGTCGCCGGGCTCGACGATTATCCGGTGTGGACGCGCAAGGTTGCGACCGACGTCAGCTATCTTGCCTGCGCCAAGCGGCTGCTTAGCGCGAGCGACTGCATCTATCCGGCGTTCGCCACGCATAATGCCAATACCATCGGCGCGGTGAAGGCGCTGGCGGGGGACGCAGACTATGAGTTCCAGCGGCTCCACGGGATGGGCGAGGGGCTGTATGACGAGCTCGCCAAGCTGGAGGCCGGGATCGGCGAGGCCCGGACCCCGGTGCGGATTTACGCGCCGGTCGGGACACACAAGGAATTGCTGGCCTATCTGGTGCGGAGATTGCTCGAAAATGGCGCCAATTCGTCGTTCGTCAACCGCATCGCCGATGAGGATGTGCCGCTCGATGCGCTGGTGCGCGACCCAGTGGCGGAGTTGGCGGCGCTGAACCCCAAGCGCAATCCGGGGATTCCGCTGCCCGATGCGATTTTTGGGGCGGGGCGGCGCAATAGCGCGGGGGTCGACCTCAGCGATCCGCTGATGCGCGCGCCGTTGCTCAAGCGGCTCGATGCGCTCGAGACCGAGCGGTGGAGCGCGGCGCCGACGCTCGGCGGCAGGGGTACTGGGCGGCCGGTGGTCGCGCCGTATGACCGGGCCGACGTGATCGGCAAGGTGATCGAGGCAAGCGACGCCGAGATCGATGGCGCGGTGCGCGCGGCTGCGGCAGCACAGCCCAAGTGGAATGCGCTCGGCGGGGAGGCGCGAGCGGTGCTGCTCAACACGGCCGCGGACCTGTTCGAGGCCGAGCGCGAGCGCTTTTTCTCCTTGTGCATGCGCGAGGCGGGCAAGACGCTGATCGACGGCGTGCTCGAAGTGCGCGAGGCGGTCGATTTCCTGCGTTATTATGCGGCCGAAGCGCGGCGGCAATTCGTCGGCGCGACGCCGTTGCCGGGGCCGACCGGCGAGATCAACCAGCTGCGGCTGCACGGGCGCGGGGTGTTTGCCTGCATTTCGCCATGGAATTTCCCGCTGGCGATCTTCGTCGGGCCCGTGGCCGCCGCGCTGGCAGCGGGCAATAGTGCAATCGCCAAGCCGGCCGAGCAGACCCCGCTGATCGGGGCATTGGCGATTGAATTGATGCACCGCGCCGGGATCCCGCGTGAGGTGGTGCAAATGCTGCCCGGCGATGGCCGTGTCGGGGCGGCGCTGACCGCGCATCCGCTGATTGCCGGGGTGGCCTTCACCGGATCGATCGATACCGCGCGGGCGATCAACCGCGCGCTGGCGGGGCGCGACGGACCGATCATCCCGCTGATCGCGGAGACCGGCGGGCAGAATGCGATGATCGTCGATTCTTCGGCCTTGCCCGAGCAGGTCACGCGCGACGTGGTGGCGTCGAGCTTCCAGAGCGCAGGACAGCGCTGCTCGGCGCTGCGCGTGCTGTTTTTGCAGGACGATGTCGCGGAGCCGATGCTGGCGATGATCGCCGGGGCGATGCAGGCGCTGACCATCGGCGATCCGCGCGAACTCAGCACCGACGTCGGGCCGGTGATCGACGAGGAGGCCAAAGCGGCACTCGATGATCATGCGGCGGCGATGGACGTAGGGGCGAGGACGATCGCGAGGCGCGTGCTGCCCAAGGCAGCGGCGAAGGGCAGTTTCGTGGCCCCGGCGATTTACGAGATCGGGTCGCTGGCCGAGCTGAAGCAGGAGAATTTCGGGCCGATCCTGCACGTCATTCGCTGGAAGAGCGGCGGGCTCGAACGGGTGATCGAGCAGATCAACACTAGCGGGTTCGGGCTGACGCTGGGGCTGCAGAGCCGGATCGATAGCGTGCGCGAGCTAGTCGAGGCGACCGCACGGGTCGGCAATATCTACGTCAATCGCAACCAGATCGGCGCGGTGGTCGAAAGCCAGCCGTTCGGCGGTGAGGGCTTGAGCGGGACCGGACCCAAGGCCGGCGGGCCGCATTATGTGGCGCGCTTCGCGACCGAGCGGGTGACCTGCATCG
>JBDSOV010000092.1:0-2832 GCA_039914575.1 Sphingomicrobium sp. | reverse complement strand
TTCATGCTGGCCTCGCTCGGCGCCTGCAGCGTCAGCGGTGCGGTCAGCTGGGCGGCGACATATTTGGCGACGATGGCGAACCCAGTCGAGGTCAAATGCAGTCCATCGCCGTAAAACAGATAGCCCGACGAATTGACAATGCAGGTCGCCGAGGCCGGCGTGGCCGGCACGAACCCCGGGCAAACCAGGCCGTTGGTGATGCCATAGGCCAAAGGATTGGCGGCGACATTGTCGAGCATGATCCCAAGATCGAGATAATGGACGATCACGCCGTCGGCGGCATAGCCCGCGAGCGTCCCCTGGAGCGACGTGTTGAACGCGGTCGAGAAGGTCGAGCGGATTGGACCTGCTCCGACCGGCTGGGTCGCGACCTCGGGCAGGCGGCCAGTGTCGCCGGCGAGGAAGCTGATAGTCGGTGCGCCGGCCGCCACCAGGCGATCGAGCTGGACCGCAGTGCCGACTGCGGCAGCCGATCCGGCGGCGGCGGCACCGGCCAACGACCCACCGACCTGCTGGTAGAAGCGCGAATCATTGCCACCGATTGAAACGGCCAGCAGATCGCCTTCGTCGAAGCTCGCCACGCCGCTCGGGAACACGCCCGACTGCACGCCGACGTTGAGGAATTGATCGACCTCATATTGCAGGCCCTTGCCGCACAGATTGGCGCCAAACGGCGGGTCGAAGCAGAGCGTGCCATTGTTGGAACCACCAAACGCGCCGCCGATCGCGAAATTCTCGATCGGAACCTGCAGGATTTCGCCCAAAGTATCGATGTAGTTGGTGCCGCCCGAGAAGCGCTTGGTCGGATAGATCACCAGCGCGCCGGGGTTGTTATAGCCAAGCTCGAACGCATTGCCGTCATCGGCATAGCTGTCGCCGAATGTGACGATGCGGTCGATCTGCTGCGCGGCGGCGGGCGCGGCGATAAAGGTCAGCGCGGTAGCGGCGACGAGCGCGTGGCGCAGCGTGCGGTTGGTCATGGACATCCTCTCCTTCGGGCCATCTGGTCGCGGCCCGTTGATCGACGACTATGGCGCGGGGGCGAGCGATGACAAGCCGACGCCACCGGCATGCACATGCTTCGCGCGGGGGTGACGCCGATGAGCAACAGTTGACGCTACGGAAAGGCCTAGCGTTTGGCGGCGGCGAGGCGGCTCATCAGGATCGCGGCGCGCTTGGCCTGGGTCGAGATCGAGGGAATATCGACCGCTTCGCCAGGGGCATGGTCGCCGGATGAATGGGGACCGAGCCCGGCCAGCGCATCGACGTCGGCGGCGACGAAGCTGACGTCGCCCGCGCCGCGCTTGACCGGATCGAGCTCGCCCATTTCGGGCAGGCCGAGGTCGCGGTTGGCGGCCTGCAGCACCCCGAACAGCGCGCGATTTCCCGCAGTCGGCGCCATCGGTGGGTAACCGTCGGGATGAAACTCGATGCTCGCGCTCGCGCCGCCGAGCGACTGGGCGACGATCGCCTGCATCTTCGCCTTGATCCGCGCGATCTGCTCGGGGCTCAGCGCGCGCAGATCGCCCCGCGCGATGGCGGTCGAGGCGATGATGTTGGTCTTGCCGGTCGCCGCGATACGCACCTTGCCGGCATCGAGCGTGGCGCCGTCACCGCCGCCGATCAGCCCGACGTTGAAGGTCAGGTTCGGCTCGCGCATTTCGCGGCGAAAGCTATCGACGATCCGCGCCGTCTCGTAAATCGCGCCATTGCCCGCGCCGGGGCCGAAGATGCCGCTCGAATGGCCGCCGCGCGCGGTCACCGTCAGCGTCCATTCGTCGCTGCTGCGCCGCGCGACCGAGCCCATGTCTTTTCCGCCGTCGCGCACCAGCCCCTCGAAATCGAGCGCGGCGTCGGCCTTGCGGCCTTCGTCGATCAGCGCCGCGCGGCTGATCGCCACCGGGCCTGAATCCTCCTCGTCGCCGGTCAGGATGACGGTGATGTTGGCATTCTTGAGCGTCCCCGCAGCCTGCATTGCGCGCAGGGCGGCGAGCATCACCACCATTCCGCCCTTGTCGTCGCCCGCGCCGGGGCCTTCGCCTTTTTCGCCCCTGCGCGTCCATTTCTGGAACGGGCTGTCGAGCTCGAACACCGTGTCGAGGTGACCGATCAGAAGCAATTTCTTGCCCTTTCCAGCCTTGCGCGCGACGATATGGCCGGAGCGGTTGGCGGCGCTCATGTCGAGCCATTCGACCGTGAAACCCAATGGCTCCAGCTCGGCGCGCATCATGTCGCCGACCGTCTTGACCCCCGCCAGGTTGAGCGTCCCGCTATTCTGGTTGACCAGTCGCTCAAGCAGCGCGAGGTGCCGGGCCTGCTCGGCATCGACCGCCCGCACCATGCGCGTTTCGGCGGGGGTGAGTGCCGCCAGAGAAGGCGCGGCGACGGACAGGCACAAGGCGGCAAGCGCCAATCGGGGGAGGGTGTTCATCCGCCGAGCCTAACGGCAAATCCGCCGTTCGCAACCACCTGCTAAAGATTTCGCTGTCCTACAACTAACCTATTCGGTTATTTTGAGCGACTCGGGAGGGTGAGATGCTGGAACAGTCGAATACTGAGTATGATATTGGGCAATTGGTCGATGCATTGATCGACCGCGAGGGCGGATACGTCAATCACCCCGCCGACCGTGGCGGGCCGACCTGCTTCGGGATTACCGAGGCGGTCGCGCGGGCGCACGGCCATGGCGGCGCGATGCGCGACCTGCCGCGACGCGAGGCGGTGGCGATCTATCGGCGACTGTACTGGCTCAGGCCGCGCTTCGATCAGGTCGCGCTCCTCGCCCCGCGCCTTGCCGCCGAACTATTCGACACCGGCGCCAACATGGGCCCG
>JBDSOV010000089.1:0-3562 GCA_039914575.1 Sphingomicrobium sp. | reverse complement strand
TCGATCGCGCCCATCCCGGGTCGGCGGCGCAATAGTCCCGCACTTCCCTGTCGATGCCGGTCAGCGGGCGGAGTTCGTCGATCCAGTGCGGGTTGGGCACAAAGCGCATATCGAACACCAGATCGGCAGTGCGCGACATACCGCGCGAGAAGCCGAACGAGGTGATGGTGATGACCGGCTGGTCGCGATCCTCACCATAGCGGCGGCGAAGCTCGTCGCGCAGCTCGGACGGAGTGAGGTCGGAGGTATCGAGCACCGAGTCGGCGGCAGCGCGGAGCCGGGCGGTCATTCCCCGGTCGCGCGCAATGCCATCCTCGGCAGGGCGATCCTGCGCCAGCGGGTGGCGGCGGCGAGTTTCGCCATAGCGCCGGCTGAGTTCAGCGCCCGAGCAGTCGAGGTAAAGGATTTCGGGACGCACCCCGTCCACCGAACGAACGATCTCGGGCAATAGCTCGGCGTCGAAGCCGCGACTGCGCGCGTCCATCCCGACCGCCACTGGCAGCCGCTGGCCAGCCTTGCGTTCGCCGTGGACGAAGTCGGTCAGAAGGGCGACGGGGAGGTTGTCGACGCAATCCCAGCCCATGTCCTCGAGCGCATTGAGCACGGTCGATTTGCCCGCGCCCGACATGCCGGTCACCAGCAGCAGCCGGGGAAGCACTTTGCCGGTCATACCTTGAGCCCGAGCCGGTCGAGCGCCATGGCCACTTTGGCCGGTGCCGATGCGCTCAGTGCGTCGATGCTGACCAGTGGAATCTTCGCTCCGAGGATGAGCCGTTCGCGGCCTTCATCGGGCATGCGATCGATGTCGCCGGCAAGCTCGACCACCAGGCACACGGGCACGTCATCGACAGCCTCAACCGCAACGATCCCGATCCCACGAACCTCGAGCTTCCCGCGAATCGTCGGCGGGGCGGCGGCGACCAATGTTCCGCCCGTGATCCGAAGGTAAGTCTGGTCGTCACTGACCAGCACGAACCCGCGATCGAGGAGGCGCAGCGCGAGATCCGACTTGCCCGATCCGGAGCGTCCGCTGATGAGCACCGCGCGACCGCCCTTGGCAACCGTCGTGGCGTGGAGCGTCTCGGACGACAAGCGTGGCTTCATGCCGATACATCCGCCGCGGCGGGCAGGTTGATGGTGAATCGCGCGCCCGATGGCGCATCGTCGCGGTCGGCCACGTCAATCTCCCCGTCATGACCTTCGACAATCGCCCGGGCGATCGCAAGTCCGAGTCCCGAATGTCGGCCGAAGCTTTCGCTTTCCGGGCGGACCGAATGAAATCGGTTGAAGATCGCTTCGCGCAGATCGTCGGGTACACCCGGACCTTCGTCGTCGACCCGGATCAGGATCCGGTCACCGACATGGATTGCGGCAATCTCGACCAGCCCGTCGGCGGGGGAGAAACTGATCGCATTGTCGATTATATTGTCGATCGCGCGGGCCAGCCGCCCCGGCTCGCCGACCACGATCGTGCTGGCGCGGCGCGGGCGGGCGAAGGCCAGCCGCACCGTCCCGGTTTCGCGGCGTTGCTCCCAGCCTAAGACCAATTGCTCGATCAACGGCCCGAGATCGACCGGCTCGAATCGCGCCCGCGCCAGCTCGGCGTCGGTCCGCGCGGCCTCTCCGACATCACCAATCAGCCGGTCGAGCCGCATCACATCCTGCCGAACGACATCGAGTAATTGCTTGCGCAAGTTGGGGTCGTCGATCCGTTCCAGGCCGTCGACCGCACTGCGCAACGAAGCGAGCGGGTTTTTAAGCTCGTGGGTGACATCGGCGGCGAACGCCTCGATATTGTCGATCCGCATTCTCAGCGACTGGCTCATGTCGCTTACCGAGCGGGCGAGCATACCGATTTCGTCGCGGCGCGAGGGGAGGCGGGGCACGCGGACTTCGCGCGCTCGGCCAAGCCGCACGCGATGGGCGGCGATCGCGATCCTCCGCAGCGGACGCACGATGGTTCTCGCCAGGAACAGGGATAATAATATTGACAGCAAGGTCGCGATGCCGAGCGTGACCGCCAGTGCCCCGCGCTGGCTGCGGACGGTGCGGGTGAAGTCGAGGTCGTTAACGGTGACCAGCAAAGTCGATCCGCTGACGAGCGGGGTTGCGGCCGAAAAGACCGGGGTTAGATCGGGCGCCTGACGTGCTTTTACGATCGATTTCCCGGTCGTGCGGGCTTCGCCGATTTCGGGCCATTGGTCGGCGATATCGACTTTGGGTTCGATGAAATCCTCTGGCGATTGCTCGCCGACCAGCAGATTGAAGCCGCGATCGAGCGCCCGCGCTACATCCTTGCGCCAAGCTTCGGTCGCCGGGTCGCGTAACGCATAGGTCGGCGGTGACCCGGCCCAGCTATCCTCGATCAGCGCGCCCGACCGATCATACACTCGAAGCCGCGAGCGGCTGTCGTGACCGATCGCCCGGAGCAAGCCGGAATCGGCGCTCGCCGGGGTTCGATCGATCGCTAGCCCGGCAACGCGCGCTTCACCGAGAATCCGCGCCTGGCGTTCGGCCTGCAACTGGTTGCGATAGGCATCGAGGTAAAGGATCGACAGCGCGAACACGACCAGCGTCAGGATGTTCACCGCGAGGATGCGGTGGGTCAGTGTCCATCGCCCCGACCAGCTCAGGGCGAGATCGGACTCGTCATTCCTCACCGAACCGGTAACCGACGCCATAGAGGGTCTCGATAGCATCATATTGGTCATCGACCGCGCGGAACTTGCGGCGGATACGTTTAATGTGGCTGTCGATAGTGCGATCGTCGACATAGACGTCGTCCTGATAGGCGATGTCGAGCAATTGGTTGCGCGATTTGACAACCCCCGGGCGCTGGGCGAGCGCGTCGAGAATCATGAATTCGGTGACCGTCAGCGTGACATCCTTGTCGTCCCACCGGACCTTGTGCCGCGCCGGATCCATCACCAGCCGGCCGCGGACGATCAATTCTTCTTGCGGCTGGTCGGTTTCCCGGGTCGCCACCCCGCGTTCGAGATCGCGGCGGCGCAGGATCGCGCGGACCCGGGCGATCAGTAACCGCTGGCTGAACGGCTTGGCGATATAATCGTCTGCCCCCATCGCCAGGCCCAGCGCCTCGTCGAGTTCGTCGTCCTTGGAAGTCAAGAAGATCACCGGCATCGCCCCGACCAGCCCACCCATTTCGCGCACCCGGCGGAGCAGTTCCATGCCGTCCATCTGCGGCATCTTGATGTCGAACACGGCAAGGTCGGGGGGGTTGTCGGCGAATGCTTTCAGTGCCGTCGCCCCGTCGGTATAGACGCGCGTGCCGAAGCCCTCTGCCTGGAGCGCGATCGACACCGAGGTCAAAATGTTGCGATCGTCGTCGACGAGCGCGATGACATGGCTCATCTGAGCTCCTTGGGCAGCAGGCTCGCGATACCGGCGCGGACGGAGCGAGACAAGCGACCAACCGCTTTGACCGCGCGCCTTGCTGCGGTTATAGGCGCGGCCAGCGTGCGGCGGCGTTCCAAACGGGGCGCCGCCCTCATATTTTGGTAACAGGAGCATGACAGTGAGCGAGCGTATTCCGGCGCACGGG